>JADLER010000001.1 GCA_020846025.1 Bacteroidia bacterium
CATTGGCCCAAAGTGGCGTTAAAGATATTGAAGTAAAAGCAGAAAGTGTTTTTGAGCCAACCATAAAAGATGCTGTAAAACTAAGTGACTTACCAGAAATAAAAGATACCGTAAAAAAAATAGCCAATATGCAATATCCTATTGCATCAAAACCACTTATTGCAAAATACGATGTTATTCCGATTGAGGCAGCGAAAATGAAAAACGAACCTTTATCAAAACTTTATCGCTCGTTATTAAAAGTAGGTATGGGAACTTATACCACACCTTATGGTGAGTTTTGGTTTAATAGCCTTAGAACTCGAGATGTGGTATATGGTTTACACTTAAAACATTTATCATCATCATCTCAGTTAAAACATGTTGGTTATAGTGGATACAGTGATAATGAAGGAGAAGTGTATGGTAAGAAATTTTACAAAAAACACACTTTAGAAGGCGCTTTTAATTACAAGCGAAACGTAAGCCATTTTTATGGCTATGACACTACAGAGAATAAATTAACAAAAGATTACACCAAACAACGTTATCAATTATTTGAACCTGTTGTGAGTCTTAAAAGTCATTACACTGATAGTACAAAATTAAATCACCAAATTACTTTAGGCTATTATAACCTCACTGATTTGTATAAAGTAGCTGAAAATAATGTAAAACTACATGCCTTACTCAATACGTTTTTAAATAAGGAACAATTATTTGTAGCATTTAATACCGATTTTTATAATCATAAATTACCGAACGATACCTTTAACGACATTATCGTACAACTTAATCCATATTTTGAAAAGCGTGGTAAACGTTGGATGGTGGACATGGGTGTTTCTGCAACAATGGATGCATTTAGTGGAAGAAACTCTAAGTTTTATTTTCATCCTCGTTTAAACGGTCAATTTGATATATATGAAGGTATCATCATTCCTTATGTAGGTATCAATGGTAACTTGCAAAAAAATTCACTCAGAAGTTTCTCTACCGAAAATCCATTTATTACCTCAACATTGAATTATCAAAACACAAATACAAAAATCAAATTTACAGGTGGTTTAAAAGGAAATTTAAGTTCAAAAACGAGTTATGACATTAAGGCAAACTATGCTTTAGTAGATAGCATGAATTTCTTTGTGGTAGATTATACAAAAAATGGAACTCTAGATAATCATTACAAAGTAATTTACGACAACACAAATTTCTTTAATGTTTCGGGGCAGTTAAAATATCAGTACAAAGAAAAATTACACCTCTTAGCTAAGGGAAATTATTATTTATATAAAACAAAAAATTTAACGAGAGCATATCATAAGCCAGATTTTGATATTACATTAACGGGGCAATATAACTTAAAAAGTAAAATCATTATTAAAGCTGATATTTTTGTAATTGGCAATCAATTCGCTTACACCAAAGTAGATAATGGTGATTTTACTTATAAGTACGAGCCTAAATTATTAAAAGGAATTATTGATGCTAATTTAGGTGCAGAGTACCGTTATAGTAAAATGTTATCGTTTTTTGTGAACTTTAATAACATAGCGAACACACGTTATTATCGTTGGGAGAAATATCCTAGCCAACGTTTTAATGTAATGGCTGGATTAACATTTATACCATTCTAGGTATTATTTTTTCTTTTTGGATTTTTCCTTAGTATCATTCCAAGTTTTATAAACATCTTGCTGTGATGGGCGATAAGCAGGTATGCGTCTTAATGGTTCGCAAGGTTTTAAAGTTGCATAACAATCGGCTGGAAGTTGTTGATATAACTCAGTACCTTTTGTTTTCCATGCTATCATTTCATCGCTTACATCTTTTACTACTTTAGCTGGATTGCCTACTACCACTTTTCGATCTTCAATTACTGTATTTGCTGGTACAAAACACAAAGCTCCAATAATACAATTATCACCAATTACACAATCATCCATCACTACGGCATTCATACCTACCAATACATTTTTCCCAATAGTGCCACCATGTATAATAGCGCCATGCCCAATATGTGCTGCTTCTTTTAATAAAACGGTCGTTCCTGGAAACATGTGAATGGTGCAATTTTCTTGCACATTGCAACCATCTTCAATAATTATTTGTCCCCAGTCGCCACGAATTGCCGCACCGGGACCAATGTAAACATTTTTACCTATTATCACATTACCTGTAACAGTAGCATTTGGATGAATAAAGGCTGATTTATCAATTACAGGTTTGTATCCGTTAAATTCAAAAATATTTGCCATGGTTTAAATTAATGATGTATGAATATTTTGAGTTTTTTTAAAATTCACTTTTCGAATGGAATTTAATATCAGGAAATTTTTCTTGAGCCATTTGCAATAACCAAGCCGATTCGGCTAAGAACACCAAACGACCTTCTTTATCATAAGCTATGTGATTAGATTTATCAATTAAGAATTCATCCAACTTCTTTTTATCTTCGCATTCAATCCAAAGTGCTTTATATAAATTTACCGAGTCGTAACCACACGAGGCATTGTATTCACTTTTTAAACGATGCTGTATGACCTCAAATTGTAAAGCACCTACGGTTCCCACTACCTTTCTTCCATCTGCTTTTTTTGTAAACAACTGCGCCACCCCCTCGTCTGTTAATTGCTCTAAACCTTTTTGCAATTGTTTTGTTTTCATTGGATCGAGGTTAGTTACATATTTAAACAACTCAGGTGAAAAACTAGGAATACCTTTAAAGTGAAACTTAGCACCCTCGGTTAACGTATCGCCTATTTTAAAATTTCCTGCGTCGTATAAACCTATTACATCACCAGGAAAAGATTCATCAATAACCGATTTTTGTTGTGCCATAAAAGCTGTAGGGTTACTAAAACGCATATCTTTTCCTTCGCGTACATTGTAATAATATTTATTACGTTCAAATTTTCCAGAAACGATTCTTAAAAAAGCAATTCTATCGCGGTGTTTAGGATCAAGATTAGCATGTATTTTAAAAACAAAGCCACTAAATTTATTGTTGGTAGGTTCAATGTGTCCAGCTAAATCGGTATCACGCCCTTGTGGAATAGGTGCAATTTCTATAAAACAATCTAACAATTCTTTAATACCAAAATTGTTTACAGCACTACCAAAAAATACAGGACTTAAATTAGCATCTAAATATTTTTGTTTATCAAATACATCATATACACCATCTAATAACTCCACATCAGCACGTAACTGTTCCGAAAAATCATTACCAATATGTTTTTCAATTTCCCCATCATTCAAATTACTAATGGTAAAACTGTCCTCTACTGTTGTTTTGCTCTCTCCTTGAAATAAAGAAAGTTTATTCTCGTACAGGTTATACACACCTTTAAACGATTTTCCAATACCAATTGGCCATGTGAGCGGACGAACTTTAATTTTCAATTCACGTTCAATTTCATCAAGTAAATCAAAAGCATTTTGTCCCTCTCTATCCATCTTATTCACAAACACAATAACTGGCGTATTACGCATTCGACACACCTCTAGGAGCTTACGTGTTTGAGGTTCTACTCCTTTCACACAATCTATTACCATAATAACACTATCTACTGCCGAAAGGGTACGATAAGTGTCTTCTGCAAAATCTTCGTGTCCAGGTGTATCTAAAATATTAACCTTAAAATCTCTATAATCAAATGCCATTACCGATGTAGAAACCGAGATACCACGTTGTTTCTCAATTTCCATAAAATCGGAAGTGGTTGATTTTTTAATTTTATTAGATTTTACAGCACCAGCCGACTGAATTGCGCCCCCAAATAATAAGAGCTTTTCGGTTAAGGTAGTTTTACCAGCATCAGGGTGCGCAATAATAGCAAAGGTTTTTCTTTTTTGTAGTTCGTCAATAAAACTCATCATTAAAAAATAAGACCGTAAAGATAACAAAAAAGTGTAGAACACCTATTTAGGCAATAATGCTTTCTCTACTCTGGCCAACACTATCTCAGCTAATTTAGATAAATATATATGGCTTATTTTTGATGGATGATTAACATTTAAAGGCAAATCTATTTCTGCTACACCTGAGTTAATTTCACGAGCATCGAATGTATAAACCGTATAATGAAGAATTATTTTTCGGGTTTGAATAGAGTTAAAATCACCCGGAATAGCATTAAATGATTTAATATCTAATTCATTTAAAAATAAAAACAAATCGGTTTTATATTTACCATATAAATAAGGCACTAAGGTTGAATTTTTTAATTTCGCATTCATAAAACGCTCATCAGTATTAGTTTCAACCGTAATTTGTCCGTTATGAATGGCTTTCTCCTCTTTGTCTTTTACTGGTGGTTTATAATGTGCTTGATCGGGCACCCGTACATATTGATACGTTAAATATTGATAGATGCTATTCAAATCTTTTTGTGTTTTAACTGTATCATCTAACAAATCTACCACGCCCATTTTAGGCTTGAATTTTTTATAAAATTGTTCGTTTAATCCATCACGCATTTGAGCTTTAATTTGCTTAGCATTTAACTTAGTTTCTTTATTAATTGCAAAATCTATCTCACTCATATACATTCGGTTTTCAAACGGAATTAACATGATTTTATGCTTTGTATGAGCCGATGTACTCGATGTTTTATTAGCGGTATGAATTGTTTTATCTTGCGCTTTTGCACCTATAGTTACGTACAAGATAAGTACAATTAAAATAAAACGGCGGTTTATGTAATGTTGAATCATCAATAACTTATAACTTAATTTTTAAATAATAGTTACTTAAAAAAATGTAAAAAGTCGTTTAAGTTAGCATATAGCATTAAGAACAATAAAATACCCATACCCACGTACTGTGCATACGTTAAAACTTTTATACTTGGGGCTCGACGAGTAATCATCTCATATAAAGTAAACACTACATGACCACCATCAAGTGCTGGAATTGGCAATAAATTCATAAAGGCTAATATGATAGAAATAAAAGCTGTACGGTTCCAAAAATCTTCCCACACCCATGTATCTCCAAACATTTTAGCCATTGATTTAAAACCACCAATATGTTTGTATCCACCAGTACTTGGAGTAAATATGAGTTTAAACTGACGTACATAAAAATCTAACTTATCAAACGTAAGAGCCACACCCGCAGGAAACGACTCAAAGAATCCATAGGTTTTTGTTTCAAAAGCAATAATACCCGCTTTTTCTAACTCCTCAAAAGAAGCACCTCCAATAGCCGCCTCCATTCTACCTTCAATCGTAACTTTAATTGGCACTTGTAATGTTTCGGTGCCTCGTTCAATAGTTAAGGTAACCGATTGTCCAGAAAACTGTTTTAAGTTTGATTTTAACTCATCATTAAATTGAATTTTAATACTATCATTAATTGCTACTATTTTATCATTAGCTTTTAGGTTAGCTGCTTTATTAATTGAATTAGGTGTAAACTCAGCAAAAGTTGCCGGAATACGAGGATTACCAAAACCAAATTTTTCTTTAGTAGCAATTTGATCAATAAAATTTTTAGGCAATGTAATCTCAACTGCCTCACCACCTCTATCTATTTGAACTTTGCTTCCTAATAATAATTCTATGCGTAAATCATCTAAATATTTTACAGGTTTACCATCAACCGAAACAATTTTATCACCTGACTTAAAACCAACAGCATTTCCTAAAGAATCTACACACTCAATACCGTTTTTTAAACTACTCATAGGCACTTTGCGCTCACCCCAAGTAAACAAAACCATAGCATAAATAATAAAAGCTAAAAGTACGTTTACAATAATCCCACCCAACATAACTATTAAACGTTGCCAAGCTGGATGCGCTCTAAATTCCCAAGGCTCAGCAGGTTTTTTCATAGCTTCAGTATCTAAACTTTCGTCAATCATCCCCGCAATTTGAACATAACCGCCCATTGGAAACCAACCAATACCATACTCAGTATCACCAACTTTCTTTTTAAACAAAGCAAAGTTTAACACGCCTGGTAAGGGAAATAAAAAATCGAAGAACATATAGAATTTGTCAACACGAATCTTAAACATACGTGCTGTAATAAAATGACCAAACTCGTGTAGTAAAATAAGTAATCCTAAACTAGTTAAAAATTGTGCGATGTTTATAAAAGTACCCATAAAGGTTTTATTGCTAATAAATTAAAGCACGAATATACTAAGCTTAGCTTAATTAACCTTATTTTTTAGGTAATTTTAATATTGATACAAAATATGGCTATTTCCCTAAAAACAAGGCAACTAGCCTACTATTAATTCTTTTACAAGAATTCTGGTTTCTTTATCGCACTGAAAATAATCTTGTAAAGATGGTTGCTTTATAAATGGCATTTTATCCATGGCTTTGGCAATGATATCGCTCATTTGAAGAAAGCCAATTTTATCTTCTAAAAATGCTTGAACTACAACTTCGTTAGCCGCATTTAACACACAAGGCATATTACCTGCTTTATTCATCGCTTGATACGCCAATTTTAAATTTGCAAAAGTTTCGGTATCTGGCTTCTCAAATGTTAGTTGTGGGTAATTTAAAAAATCGAAGCGTGGAAAATTATTTTGCAATCGCTGAGGATAAGCCATAGCGTACTGAATAGGAAGTTTCATATCTGGCAATCCCATTTGGGCTTTCATGCTTCCATCGGTAAACTGTACAATGCTATGAATAATACTTTGCGGATGAACAATCACATCTATTTGTTCGGGCTTTAAATCAAATAACCATTTAGCTTCAATTACTTCAAGTCCTTTATTCATAAGGCTTGCCGAATCAATAGTAATTTTAGCACCCATCACCCAATTTGGGTGTTTAAGAGCCTGTTCTTTTTTTACATGCTGTAAAAAGGATTTATCTTTGCCTCTAAATGGCCCTCCGCTAGCGGTGAGGTAAATTTTTTCGATTTTATTTTCAAACTCACCAGCCAAACATTGAAAAATAGCCGAGTGCTCCGAATCAACTGGATAAATATTTACCGCTTGTTCATACGCCAATTTAGTAACTAGCTCACCTGCCACCACTAATGTTTCTTTATTAGCTAAAGCAATTTTTTTATGATGTTTAATAGCATTAACCGTTGAGGCAAGCCCAGCATAGCCCACAATAGAGGCTAAAACCACATCAATGGTTTCCATCTCTACTATTTGTTCAATAGATTTTGAGCCAGCAAAAACTTTAATATCGTGTGCAAACAAAGCATCTTTAACTTGCTTGTATTTTGATTCATCACCAATAACAACGGCATTAGGTTTAAACTCTATAGCTTGTTGTATTAATAACTCGGCATTAGCATTCGCTACTAACACCTCCACTTCAAAGTATTGGGATTGTTCTTTTATAACTTCAAGAGCTTGCGTACCAATACTACCCGTACTTCCCATAATGGCAATACGTTTAGGTTGGTGTAATGTATCTGACTGAATTGACATAAGCACTCAAAAGTGGTAAAAAAAATGCGATTTTAAAAATATAACTTTCAACCATAATTAATACCAAATTCAAATACAACTATAACAAGCAGCACAAAAAGTTATTAATAAAAAAATGACGATTCGTCTGTTATTAAGTTAATCTCTGTATCTTTACAAGCATTTGTAAGCTCAATTAATGAAACTAAAAAAAGCCATATTACTTTTGCAATTAGGTACGCCTGATAGCCCTAAAAAATCAGATGTACGAAAATATTTATCTCAGTTTTTAAATGATGAACGTGTTATTGATATTCCTTGGTTATCAAGAAAATTGCTAGTAAACGGTGTTATTGTACCATTTAGAACCAACAACTCCACAAAGTTATATCAGGCTATTTGGGATAAAGATGATGGCTCGCCACTCATGAAACACAGTGTAGATTTACAAAATAAATTACAAACCGCTGTGGGAGATGAATATGTTGTGGAGCTAGCTATGCGCTACCAAAACCCAAGTATGGAAACTGTTTTAGAGAAAATGCAAAAGGCAGGTTATCATCAAATTATTGTATTTCCGCTTTACCCTCAATATGCCTCTAGCAGCACTGGTACAGCCATACAACTATTTATGGAGATAGTAAGTAAGTGGTGGGTTATTCCCGATATCAAAATCATAAGTCAGTTTTATCATCATCCTAACTATATTCAATGCCTTGTTAATAGGGCTAAAAAATACGATTTAAGTAAGTATGATCACATTGTATTTAGTTATCATGGCCTGCCACAAAGACAAGTAGATAAAGTACATCATGATAAGCAATGCGCAGGACACCATTGCGAAACACAAGTTACTCAAGAAAATTATTTTTGCTATCAATCGGCTTGTTACCAAACTACGCAACTTGTAGTAGAAAAACTAGGATTAAGCAAAGAACAATATAGCGTTTCGTTTCAAAGCCGATTAGATGATAAGTGGCTTAAACCTTATAGCGATAAAGTTATTGAGGAGTTAGCTAAAAAGGGCGCTAAAAATCTATTAGTATTTTCGCCCGCCTTTACAGCCGATTGCTTAGAAACCATTTATGAAATTGGAACCGAATACCAAGAAATTTTTCATCAACACGGCGGACAAAAAGTGCAACTGGTAGAAAGCCTAAACAGTGGCGACGACTGGGTAGAAACGATAAAGGAGTTGGTTAAAAATTAGTAATCAGAATTTTTTTACTAATTAATAGTTCCTCATTCTCTATTACCGATACATAATATACTGCATTAGAAACATGCTCTAAATTAACTTGTAAGGCATTATAGCCTTCGTTAATAGTTAAGTCCTTTACCTCAACAAGCTGACCTAAAGTATTATGAACAACAAGTTTTACCTGTTTACTAATGCTCGAATTAACTAACACACCTAACACATTACTGCCATTATTGGTTAAAGTAATATTATCCTTTGTATTATCACAAGCGTTTACATTAATTATTTTAGAGGTAGATTTTTTTCCATCAGCATCTACCTGCACCAGTTTAAAATAATTAATAGGCGCTAACGATGTAGCATGAAAATTATAACAATGTTTTAATGAAGTAGTATTGCTACCAAAAACTTGAGTAATTGGCGTGTATGAAACACCATCTACCGATTGTTCGATTATAAAATAACTATTGTTCTTCTCCGATGCAGTACACCAATTTAACGTAATAACACCATTTTGACACTGGCCATCAAAATTTATTAATTCAATTGGTAAAGGTGATAATTGAGATGACAATACCCACGGACAAAACGTACTAACATTATTTGCATAAGCAGTGCCCACAACACCAACGCCAGATACAGCTCCTGTTCCACCACCTAAAATTAGATTATCATTTCGCCACGCAGCACCATCCCAATATTGAGGTCCAATTAAACCTATATTGTATGGAGAGGCTAAAGTATTTTCAATACCTCTATAACTAAACGTAATATTAGCTGTTACAGCCGAGCTATTGGTAATATCCCACCATCTATCAATAACTACCTCATCACTACCATCAGGGAAACCACCATTAGGAGATAACATGTGTACAACAGGGCCACCAATATTACTAGCACCCGCCCAAGGTAAATTAAAAGCTGTTGAAGTAGCCCTTGTAGAAACCTCAACATAATCATTAGCTCCCATCGCTGTTGTATTATTAAACGTAAACGGAATTTTTAACCCACCTACTCCAAAAGGATAAATATGAGAGCCTGTAACACTTCTGATATACCAGCGAATAATGCTTGGATTTACTGCGAGTGGAGTTTCACTAATAATATAACCAGTTGCAGAAGATGTAATGGCTCCAGTTACAGGGTTAGTTATATAAAGTGTGTTACTATTCAAATCCATAGTAGAATTAGATACAGCCAAAATTCCTGTAAAAGTAGATTGCCCACCTACTGTTGTAGATTGTACTGCTAACGTTTTTACTCCGTTACCCGCTAAACTCAAATTATAAAATGCAGTAGGATTAGAACCTCCAATATTTTGTGCATTACCTGCTAATACCACACCGCCACCATCGCTCATAAAAGCTCGGTTAGCAGAATTATTAGTCCAATTGCCTTCTAAAGTAATAGTGGAAGTAGCGCTAGGAGTAATGCTTCCATTAGCCTGACTTAAATAATGACCATTTAACGGATCATCAATATACATTTGTGCAGATGATACATAAACAATGTGCGCTCCATTATTGATAAGCCCTTGCGAAAAGCAAAACAATGGAAGGAAACACAAAGAAAATATTTTAGTATAGTAACGCATCATTTATTCTCCTCTAATTGATGATTTCGATTGAGCATTTTATCTTCTAGTAGAACTCTTTTAGTTTCCATCTCAATTATCATATCCCAAGATAAAGGCAAAATCATTATAGAATTTAATCCCTCAATCAAAGAAACAATATTTTTAGCATCTTGCGGATTCTTAACTACCTCATAATTAATTGGAGGTATCAACGCTGTATTATTAAAATACTCTATAATTAATTGGTGTACTGCTTTGCCTTGTCCAGATTGATACTGATAATTACTTTCTTTTAAATATTTTGCTGATAAAACTTTTCTTTGAAAAAGGTCTAAGTCAATTCGATCTTGATTTTGAGAGAATAAACTCACTGAAATTAGAATAAATAATACTATTAAATAATTTTTCATGTTTTCAAAATTTTATTTTAGTTACTGTAAAACAGAAGCCACTATATTACTACCATATATTGTTGACATAGTACCCCCTCTAATATAATATCTTAATGTATATGTATATGTTCCTGCTCCAGGAGTATCAACCCAGGTAAGTTTAATACTATTGTCTGCATTAGCCACGCTATATTTTGCTACTTCGTGGATTTCTGTACCATTTCTATATAAACATAGTGCTACGAAAGAATTCGAAGTCCCCTTAGCATAATCAAATTCAGCTTCAATTAATACCGAATTAGTAGCTGCATTAGTTGTAACATTTTGAGTTTTTAAAAGGGTAGATGACCCTGGATTAAATAAAGTGGTTGTTTCTGTATAATATGGTCCATAGGAATCACACATAGCACGCCAAGAAGACGTTGTAGATAAATACATATAAACACAATTTAATTGAGTGTCAAAAACTAATAACCCATTTGCAGGTGAAGAGATAGCTGTTCTTTGAGCTGTTGTCATTCTTGGTATCAACACGCCTTTATTTGAGAAATCAACATCTAATCCAGCACTTGCATTTGGAGTTGCACCTGATGAGTTAATCCCCACATTTTGTGCTTTTATAATATGAAAAGTACCCCAATAAAATATAAATAATAAAAAAATTCGTTTCATGACAGTTGGCTTAATTTTACAGAAAAATTACAAAAAATAAGCACCAATAAAAAATATTTCACTTGATAAAAAAGACTACTCACTCACTCAATTTAGGCTTTTACTAATTTAACATTTGAAAATTTTCACTAAAACCAATTAGTTTTTAGGTGAATTTGTTACATTTATCAGATAAAATGAATTTGGTGAATACAAAAAATCAAACGAAGTTTAAGCAGTGAAACACCTGAACGAATATTTTCAATCTTATGCTTATGCGGCGTTATTTCTATCGCATCAACCAGCGTTTGGATTTAAAAATCAATTATTACTTTCCAATCATACAAGCTCCTCGTTAAAATTAGGTACAGATTACCTCTGCTTCACTAGCTACGATTATAAAAATAAAATAGAATCATTTACCGAAAAAGAAAACAATCCTTTACAATTTCCAACTCAACTCTATTGTGAAGTTGAAAAAATAATACCATTAACACAAAACGATATTTCATTTTCTTGCCAAACTTTAAAACAACAAGCCATTTCTGTTCAAGCAAGCATTTGTAAAGAAGATTATATTCGTACGGTTGAACAATTAAAACAGCACATACAACAAGGTGATATTTATGAAATAAATTATTGTATCACCTTTGAGGCACATGATGTAAACATAAATCCATTTGTGTTGTTTCAAAAATTAAATCAAATAAGCAAAGCGCCTTATGCTGCATTAACTAAGTTTAATAAGCATTGGATTATATCATCAAGTCCCGAATTATTTTTAAGTAAACGTAAAAACGTACTATACACCAAGCCTATTAAAGGAACTGCCAAACGAAGTTTAAATAAAGAGGAAGATGAAAATTTAAAAACACAATTACATCAAAGTATTAAAGAACGAAACGAAAATGTGATGATTGTGGATGTTGCCAGAAATGATTTATCGAGAATTTCCGAAAAAGGAAGTGTTGTTGTAAATAAATTATTTGACATAGAAAGCTATGAGCAAGTGCACCAAATGGTAAGTACTGTAAGTTGTCAACTAAAAAACAACACATCATTTAATGATATACTAAAAGCAACTTTTCCAATGGCGAGTATGACGGGTGCACCAAAAATTAAGGCAATGGAATTAATTGATAAGTACGAACTCTATAACCGAAACGCTTACTCAGGTGCACTAGGTTATATTGATAAACATGGGGATTTTGATTTAAGTGTATTAATACGCAGTATTTTTTATAACGAAGAAAAAAACTATTTAAGTTTTAGTGTGGGCAGTGCCATAACCGATATGTGTAATCCAGAAGAGGAATACAAGGAATGCTTGCTAAAAGCAAAAGCTATGATGGAAGTATTAAGTGGACGAGTTTAGTACTTATCGTTCAATAACAAACGATGTAGTGCTTAATGGTTTATCTTCTTGAAACAATTTTACTTGATAGAGCCCCGTTTTCCATTGAGATACATTAATCACATTTTTTAACTGAGTAGAATTAGACCTAAATACTATTTTACCTAAAGCGTCTGTTACTTCAATACGTTGCTCTCGTATGGCAGATGACTGATTAATTTCAATGTTTAATTCATCTTGCGTTGGATTAGGATAAACTTTTAATAAGCTGTTGGTTTTAATTCCATTGCTTATGCTAGTTAAAACACCACTAACACCATTAGCAAAAACATACTCACCAAACTTTAAGGTATCTACAACAAAAACACCTGCTTTAGTACCAAAAGTTTGTTTGGTATAATGAGGTACTTCATGCCAATCGTCGGCGGCATTTTTACGATATAATAATATTAAACTATCGGCATTTGTGATAATTAAACTGGTATCTAAATAACTATTACCCGATTTTACTTTACCTCCATCGTAATTAAATCTAACTTTAGATTGAAATCCATTAGATAATAACCCATCTATTTTCCAATAATGCTGTTTGTTTAATCGGTAATTATTTATATTATTTTTAATAGGATCGGGCATAGCTATATTATGTTCAATTCTAATTAATGAAGAATCCGTACCTTTATTTGACACCATTAAATTTACTTTAGCTAAAGAATAGTTAATTGTAGCATTAGTTTTAATGGTTTTAAATTCTGAAGAAATAGCATCACTAATCTTAGAATCCATATTCATAGCACAATAACTAGGTAAAATAGTAGTTTGTATAGAAAATGAATTGCTTGCACCATTCATTAAGATTGATTTAACTTCTTTATTCCAAGAAGCATCCATAAAAGTAATTTCTAAAGGAACGTTAGAAAATAAATTGGGAGCTCCGAATAATTTTTGTTTCACATAAACAACCGAAGTATAAGGAGGAGTAGTGCCCGTTGTAACTACCGAATCTATTGAGAAATGAGGCCAACCACCATTTAATACCCAATTATCAAAAAACGGGTGTAAATTTTGCCCAGAAGAAGTTTCGAGCAAATCTCTGAACTCAAGGCTATTCATATTTTTATATGCTTTTTGTTGTAACACGTATTTCAATCCGTTAAAAAAGGCCACATCGCCCATATAACTGCGAAGAGTGTGCGCTACATCAGCACCCTTTTTATACACATGATCGCCATAGGTTAAGGCATGTGGAATACCCGAAACTGCTCTAAATCCACCTTCTCTTAAATGAATATATTTTACAATATCATCATGTATGGTTTTTACTTCGTTCAAATATTTATCGTAACCATAAGTCCACTCCAAAAACAATCGCTCGCTATAACTTGCCATCCCTTCGTTAAGCCACATATCTTCTTGAGTTTCACAAGTCATTAAATCTCCCCACCAATGATGCGATAACTCATGTGCCATTAATTGTGATTCATAAGCAATATTGGTAGCTGCTTGCGGATAGGCAATATTAGTAGCATGTTCCATAGCTCCGCTGCTAAAAGGAACTAAACAATATCCTACTCTATTCCATACATAAGGGCCATAATAATTTTCAAAACCTAGTACAGCATTTGGTAAATGTACAAAGCCATTTTTTAAGGCGGTGGTATCACTTGGGCGTGCTGCTAAAATAACTGGTAAATTACCATTAGCAGCATTAATATTCCAATTTACTTGTGTATAATCGGCTACAGCAACTGATGCTAAATAAGTTGGAATTGGTTTATTCATTAGCCATCTACGGAAACGAAAAGAACCATCTAAACTATCCAATACAAGTTCTCCATTACAGAACGATGTTTTAGCTGAACTTGTTTTAATTATAAACTCGTATAACGACTTCTCAACAAAATTATCAAAACAAGGGAACCACACTCTTCCATAATTATGAGGATTAGCACCAAATCCCACTCCAAGATTATAAGCATAATTTCCGCTAAAAGAAAAACCTCCCCAACCCGAAGGATCACCTTGAGGGATGCCGTGGTAATACACTTCTAAATTATTTGTATCTGTAGTATTTACACTAACTGGTAATTGAACTCTCAGTAATGTATCATTATACGAATAAGATAATAAGGTGTTATTTTGTTTAATACTATCAATGGTTAATTGCAATAAATCAAGTGGTAAAGAAGTTTGGCCATTCATTTTAGGCGCATATCTAATGATGGTATTTCCTTTAATAGTTTGATTGGTAAAATCAGTTATATCTAAATTAATGCTATACTTAATTATATCAAAAGTATCACTACGAAGATTATCAGGCGAATAATACAAGGTTGTTGTATTAACTGAAGCCAACTTTGCCTCCTGACAATTTTTTACCTGGGCTACGAAGGGTTTATATAAAAATAGGAATACAATAAAGCAGAAAATGTAAACTAATTTCATAAACTAAAATTTTAATTATCAAGTAAAATTACGAAATTAGCTTTAATATTTAGGAATTCTATATTACCTTATTAAAATTGTATTGCTAAGATGAATTTAATTTCCAATAAAGATTTGTATGATCTTATAAAATCTCTTTCGAAATCAGAAAAAAGATTTATAAAACTTACCGCAAGCGCAAGTAATATAGATGTTAGCCTACTAGACCTATTTACCAAGATTGAAAATTTATCTGAGTATAAAGAAGATGTATTTATAAAATCTAAAATAAAAACCGAAAGTACTTTACCTAAAAATATTATCTCCGAAAATTTATATCAATTTTTATTAAAAAGCTTACGAGGTTTTTATGCTGAAAGTAGTCCATCACTCATCATTAAAGATGAAATAAACAATATATTAAATTTATTGGATAAAGCGCAATACAAGCAATGCCGTAAAATACTTAACAAACAAAAACAAGTTGCCTATCAATATGAACGTTTTCATTTTATTTTAGAGTTAATTACTCTTGAGAAACTACTTATTAATATTGAAAGACAATTTAATATTAAAAACAATACCATTGAGGATTTAGTGAAAGAAGAGCAAATGGTAATTGAAAAAGCAAAAAATTTAGGACAATATACACTTTTACATTCGAAGATTAATCTAAATACTCGTCAAAAAAACAAAGCAAAAACAGAAAGTGATTTAAAAAAGATAAATGAAAGCTTAAATTCTGATTTATTAAAAAATGAAACTCAACTTAAATCATTAAAATCAAAAATCATTTATCATCATTGTCGTTCAATTCTTTTTTGCCGATGTCAGGATAATCAAAATAGAGAAGAAGAATGTGAGTTGCTTTTAAAAATAATGGATGGGCATAAAGAATTAATTGAAGAAATGCCAGGCAGATATATTACCACATTAAGCAACTTAATTAATATTGCATATGAGGAGAAAAGATATAAAAGTTGCGAGGAACGTATTAAAACATTAGAAGAAAAACTATCAATTAAAGCTTTTGGTGCTACCGATTTACAATTAAAAATTATTACCGCAATTCTTAATAGTAAAATAGCAGTTTATACAAATAGTGGAAAACTAAATGAGGCTAAAGCAGTAGCGGTAGAAATAGAGAAAACACTTGAAGAATACCAAGATAAAATTAATAAAGAAGAACAATTAGTGTTTTATTACAATATTTCGGTAATGCATATTTATTTTAACGACTTTAAGAAAGCCCATCAATACATCTCATTAATATTAAACGAAGGTAATAATTTATTGCGAGAAGACATTCAATCGTTTGCCAGAATATTAAACATTATTATTAACTACGAACTAGGTAATATAAAACAATTAGGTTACTTAGTTACAACAATCAAAAATTTTTACAAGTCTGGTGTTTCCTCATTCAAATCTGAAAAACTAATCATTAATTACTTCGAAAAACTCATTCAATATCCTGAAAAAGATAAAAAACACATACAAACACTATTTAAAGACTTTAAACAAGAACTTTTAGAACTAATGAAAGATGCTCATGAAACCAATGTAACATATTATTTTGAGATTGAAGCGTATATTGAGTCAAAAATAAGTGAAAAGTCATTAAGTAGTATCTTAAACGAAAAATATAAAAAAGCATGGTTAAACTAATTATATAAATAACACATGAAACCTTCCAATCAGCTTTTTGACCTAATAAAATCCTTAACACCCGACGAGGAGAAAAAATTCATGTTTACATCTTCTTTACAACAAGGAGATAAGAATTATATCAAACTATTTAATTATATCAAATCACAAGATATATATGATGAAGATGATGTAAAAAATCATTTTAAAAACGAAGTGTTTGTTCAACATTTTGCAAGTGAGAAAAATCAACTACTACACCATATACTTAGAAGTTTAAGACTGCAACGTCAAGAAAGTATTATGAGTGCTAAAATAGATGAGGAAATAAAAAACATTCAGATACTTTTTAATAAATCGCTATATAAACAATCCCGTAAACAACTAAGCATCCTTAAAAAGAAGGCACAAGATTACGAACTTTTTTACAGTTTACTCGAAATTATAGAGTTAGAAAAAGTACTAGTGGATATGGAAGCACACTTTGGAGAAATTAACTATCGGACACTTGATGATCTTATTAAAGAGGAAAATAACTTATTTACACAAATTGAGAATATAGACGCGTATGAGTTACAATTTGCAAAACTCAAAAACCTAGCGTCTAGGTTAATGATTGTGCGTAGCAGCGAAGATGTAAAGGTTATTTCGGAAGTTTTAAAAAACACAAAAAAAATAGCCGACAAACAAGGGTTTCAATCTAATAAATCAAAAATACTGTACTTATATACCATAGGCATTGCTCATGTTTTACTAGGAGATATGAGTGAAGTAAATAAAATTTTCTCTGAACTTATTATTGCTTTAGAAAACAAACCAGAAATTATTTCTGAGATGCCTGAGTATTACATAACTGCTCATGGCTATTTGGTAAGGTATTGTGCCATTAAAAAACAATATACAGATGGATTCAAGTATATTGACAAACTTAAATCATTATCTCTTAACGAGATGTTTAAATCTACCAATTTACAAATTTCTATTTTTACTCAATCTTACATTACCGAAATATTATTATACTCATACATAGGGCAACATGATAAAGCTATACCTATTATTCCTAATATTTTAAAGGGATTAGAGAAATACGAAGGAAAAATTAATGATGAGGATCTAATACGTATATACCATTCTCTAGCCATGGTATATTTTGGTGTAGGTGAATATAATAAAAGCTTACATTGGCTAAACAGAATTATAAATACAAACTATAATGAACTAAGACAAGATACCATTCGTATATCCCGACTTATTAATTTAATCATCCATTACGAATTAGGAAATGAAGATTTATTAGCCTATTTATACAAATCGAATGTTCGATTTTTTAGTCAACAAGAACAACAATATAAATTTGAGTCGTTGTTCTTAGACTTATTTAAAAAGGTTGCTTTACTAAAACGAAATTCTAAGTCAAATGAAGCCTACATTAAATTCAAAGAAGATTTAATGGTTGTATTTAAAGATAAATTTGAAAAAAACGCTCTAGAATTTTTTAATTTTTATGCTTGGCTTGATGCTAAAATACACAACATTAGCTTCGCAGATGCTATTCGTATTAGACGTTTAAATAGCGTGTAACCAAACAGTTATTTAGTTTTTAACGTCTATATACATATTTCTATCTACTTTTAATTGTTTGATAGGCGTATTTAACATAAGTGTTTGCCATTGGGTAGTTGGCGTAATTATTCTTTCTTTATCTGCCGAAATTTTAAGAGGCATTGTGAAATCTTTTATACAATTGGAAAATCGAAATTCTATTTTATTCTTTGTTATTTTATATTCCAACTGAGGGATTTGTGTGGTGCGTAAATATTGATTAAAAAAAGGAGCTAAATTGATATTTGTAAATTTTGAAATAAATTCTTCTAATTCTGCACTCGAAACAGTTTGGTGATAGTAAGTTTGATTAATTGCTCTTAATAAGCTTCTGAATTTTTCATCATCATTTAAAAAATGACGTATCATATTTACAATCTGACTACCTTTATAATACATATCGCCACTTCCTTCATTTTTCACGCCATAATTTCCAATGATGGGCGAATCATTCAAAATTGATTTTCTAACTCCTATACAATAATCACTACCTGCTTCTTTCCCAAATTCACATTCAGTAAACAACACCTCTGAATAAGAGGTAAAACCTTCATGTATCCAGTTATCTGCTACATCTTTTGCAGTTACACTGTTACCAAACCATTCATGCCCACTTTCATGCACCACAATAAAATCCCATTTCAATCCCCAACCCGTATTAGATAAATCTCTACCAGCATAACCATTTAAAAAATAATTACCATAAGCTACATTACTTTGGTGTTCCATACCTAAATATGGTGCTTCAACAATTTTATATGAATCGTTATAAAAAGGATAAGGACCAAACCAATATTCAAAACATTTAAGCGTCTTAGTAACATTAGGTTTTAAATGCGATTCTACTTTATTTTTATGGTAATCTAACACCCAATAATCTGTCATAAGTTTTCCATTCTCACCTTGTACACTATCGTGTACCAATATATAGTTACCAATATAAGGTACTACGTTATAATTATTTATAAGGTTCTCTACTGTCCAATCATAACTCGTTAATCCATCTTGTTGGTGTTTTTGAAGTTTACCATTTCCGATACCAACTAACGAATCGGGCAAGATTATATGTAGCGATGCCGTTGCCTCATCACATTGTATATCTTTACATGGAAACCAAACACTCGCTCCTATTCCCTGACATGCTACACTTGCCCATGGACGACCGAGGCTGTCTTTTTTCCACACCCAACCACCATCCCAAGGCGGATTAATGGCATGATGCGGCATTCCAGAAAAATAAGTAGAAAGATAATGAACAGATTTATTGTCTTGCTTTGGAAAAGTTAGCATCCACCTATTTTTCTCTTTCTTAAAATTTAAAAATAATTTACCATCAAGAAAAATACTATCAATCTGCATTGGTTCCTGCAGATCTAGTTGTAAGATAAAAGGCAGTGAGTCGGAAAGCACTTTATACCGCATGGTATTACATCCTGTAATTGTTTTATTTATTACATCAGGCTTTACAGTAATATCATAATTAAGCATATCAACCCACGCACGATAAACATGATTACTTCCTAAGAGAGTATCGTCTTTAGTAAAAGAGGTAGATTGAGAAAATACATGAAGAATGAAACCACAAAAAAAATAAGTTATCTTAATGTGTAATTTCATTAGCTCTCTTACTTTCCTTTTTTAGCCTTTTGCATTGGATTACCTCCAGTGCTTTGACCTCTTGTTACAGATGATTTTTCTTTAAATACATCAAACCGACTAGGCTCAGCCTTTACATTCCAGGTATTATTTTTCTCATCAATATCACAGGTTTCTTTGTATGGGTCTAACACAATGGAAATAACTTCTTTATCTTTTAAATACGTTTTAGTACAATTATTTTCGTTTTTTCTCCAAATATAGGCATGTACTCTATCAATTTCAGAGCTACCATCTTTAAAATTCCATTGTATAATTAATGGCATCACACAACCACCTTTATTACTGAAATGAATCTCATACCCATATTTCCCTTTTATTTTTTGATAAGTAGAATCTGCAATAGGCTCATCGTTCTCGTATCTATCAATTACTTTCACTTCTGTTTTA
The DNA here is from genome assembly GCA_020846025.1 of Bacteroidia bacterium. GTDB lineage: Bacteria > Bacteroidota > Bacteroidia > B-17B0 > Aurantibacillaceae > UBA4416. The sequence continues at coordinate 20,273 of JADLER010000001.1, forward strand.
GTTTCGGGTTTATAATGGTAATAAAAATCGCGCAAGGTAGTATCTACATCTACTAAAAATTTCATTCCTTCTTGTCTATTTCTAATTTGAGAAATATGTTCATAAGGTTTTGCTTTTGGATATGTTTTAATTGTATCCATTTTTACAGGCACTTTTTTATTATGCTGAAATGTAAAAGCCTTTATCGTATCTATTGAAATATCTACAGGTTCAATATCATAAAACCATGCTCTCCAAAACCAATCTAAATCAACAGCACTTGCATCTTCCATGGTTCTAAAAAAATCGGCAGGTGTAGGATGCTTAAATGCCCAACGAGAACAATATTGTTTAAAAGCAAAATCAAATAATTCACGTCCCATTACAGTTTCTCTTAAAATATTAAGAGCAGTACATGGTTTACCATAAGCATTTGCCCCAAAACTTATGATATTTTCACTATTAGTCATAATGGGTTCTAATTCATTTTTTGACAACCTCATATAATCAACTAACTTATAAGCAGGCCCTCTGCCTGACGGGTAATTATTATCAAATTCTTGTTCTGTTAAAAACTGAACAAAAGTATTTAAACCTTCATCTAACCAACTCCATTGACGCTCGTCACTATTAATAATCATCGGGAAAAAATTATGACCTACTTCATGTATAATTACGCCAAGCATACCATATTTAATGCCTTCGGTATAGGTGCCATCTTTTTCAGTTCTTCCAAAATTAAAACAAATCATTGGATATTCCATACCATTAGAGGCCTCTACACTTTGCGCTACAGGATACGTATAAGGAATGGTATATTTAGAATAAGTTTTAATAGTGTGAGCAACCGCTTTAGTTGAATATTTACGATATAATCCAGCGGCTTCTTTACCGTAAAAACTCATACACAATACTTTTTTTCCTTCTACTTTAATAGGCATTACATCCCACATAAACTTTCTTGAAGAACCCCAAGCAAAATCTCTTACGCTATCTGCTTTAAAAATCCATGTTTTGGTAGTTGCAGCTTTCGTTTTTTCGGCATTTGTACATTCATCAAGTGTTACAATTTCTGATAATTTATCAAATTGTGCACTTGCTTTATTGTATCTTTCTAATTGAGTAGGTGTTAATACTTGTGCATAGTTTTGGCACTCACCAGTTGCACATACTATATGGTCTGCAGGTACTGTTACTTTAACATTATAGTCGCCAAATGCTAAAGCAAATTCCCCTCTCCCTGTAAATTGCTTATTTTGCCAACCTTGAAAATCACTATACACACACATACGTGGATACCATTGTGTCATAGTAAATAAATAATTCCCATCGTCTTTAAAATATTCATAACCACCACGCCCACCTACAGTCATTCTATTGCATAATTTATATTGCCATTTTACAATAAACTTAATTTTAGATTGTGATTTTAATGATGAAGGTAAATCCACTCTCATCATAGTTTGGTTAATGGTATATTTTAATGCTTTCCCAAATTCATCCGTAACCGATAAAATTTGATCGCCTAAGTCTTTGTATTTCTCATTTGCATTCATAGCATTTATGGCACCTTCACTAGTCGGATTTCCCATAGTATTACTGTCAAAAAAATTGGCTTCTGAATTTGGAGCATGTTGGTTTTCATCGAGTTGTAGCCATAAATAATCTAATTTATCAGGAGAATTATTATGATAGGTAATGGTTTCTTTTCCAACCAACATTAATTTTTTTTCATCCAAAGTTGCCTCTATTTGATAGTCTGCTTTTTGTTGCCAATATTTATTACCTGGGGCTCCAGAGGCGGTACGTTGCTCATTGGGCGTTGGTAATATTGAACCCAATTGTTCAAACTTATTTCCATGATTAGAAGTGGGATTATTTTTAATGTTTTGAGCTATGGAAATAGAGCTAAACAATAAAGCAGACACAATAACTTTAATATGTATTTTCATTTTATAATTCATTAAGTCGTTGCATAAATAATATAAAAGCAATTCCAAAGACTGCTGAAGATACAAAAAATACAACATCTTGTTTTTTAATGCGAGTAAATTTATCAATAAATATAGATATTATTAGCATAAAAACAACAATAAACAGTTGTCCGAATTCTAATCCTAAATTAAATGATAGCAAGGGGAAAATCAAATTTTCTTCTTTACCAAGCATAGATTTAAGAAGATAGGAAAAACCAAGCCCGTGAATAAAGCCAAAGAATAAAGCCATAAAATAATTGAGCTTAAAATTTATACTCCTTTGCTGTGTTAACTTAGTCCTATATATCAAATTAATAACGCAAGTAATTAGGATAGTTAGCGGAATTAAAACTTCAATATAGGATTGCTTAACCTGAAAAAAATTTAAAACACTAGCTGCTAATGTTAATGAATGACCAATTGTAAATGCTGTAACCAATACTAAAAGTCTTTTCCAATCTGAAATGGAAAACAGAACACATAATGAAAGTATATATAGAATATGGTCATAGCCATTCCAATCTAAAATATGTTGAGTACCCGTGTTAAACCATAAGTAAAATTCACTCATAAATAGTACATTTGTTTTTATTTTAAGAAGGTAAGGTAAAAAAAGAATTTTATAAATGCGAAAATTTCTAATAAAATATAGTACATATTGTTTAGTACTCATACTTTGTTTATCCTTTTCAATATTTAAACATCCTTATTATATCGGATTAACCGAATTAAATTATAAAACAGTAAACAAAGAATTACAGATAAGTATTCGTTTATTTTCGCACGACTTAGAAGAAGCTATGAGCAAACACACTCAAGAAAAAATAGATTTATTAAATCCAAAAGATAAAGATAAAGCCGACTCTTTACTCCTACATTACATAAACGAAACCCTAGACATTAGGTACAATCAAAAAAAGATACATCCAACATACTTAGGATATGAAAAAGAAGAAGAATCCGTTTGGGCTTATTTTGAACTAAAGAATTTATCTGCACCAAAACAGGTACGTGTTACTAATATATTATTATACAATGCTTTTCCAAATCAAACACACATCATAAGAGTAAAACGTGATGAAAAATCGGAGAGTAAAAAAATAACTAATCCAGAAAAAACAGTAGAATTTATTTTTTAGTTTGAAACCCATTTTAATAGTTATTGCAGGTCCTACTGCTGTTGGTAAAACAGTTTTATCTATTGAATTAGCTAAATTTTATCAATGTCCCATTGTGTCTGCTGACTCACGACAGTTTTTTAAAGAAATGAGTATTGGTACTGCAAAACCAACTGAGTTGGAGATGAGCAACGTGCCGCATTATTTTATAAATAATAAAAGCATACATGAAACATATAATGCTGGGCAGTATGAAAAGGAAGCTATTAAACTATTAGCCACTTTGTTTAAAGAACACAACATGGTTATTTTGGTGGGAGGCTCAGGTCTTTACATTAATGCGATACTAAATGGCGTAGATGAATTTGAAGAAATTCCGTTACACATTAGAGAAGAGATTAATGAGGCCTATAAAGCAAAAGGGATACATTATTTACAAGAGCAACTAAAATTAAAAGACGAAGCATATTATCATCAAGTGGATTTGCAAAATCCACAACGGTTAATAAGGGCATTAGAAGTGTGTACACACACTGGAAAACCATTTTCAACATTTAGAAACAAAGAGAAGAAAATAAGAGACTTTGATAGCATTCATTTATTAATTAACTCGCCACGAGAAATTTTATACGAACGCATTAATCATCGAGTAGATGTGATGATGCAACAAGGATTATTGGACGAAGTAAAAAATCTATACCCTTACAAACATCTTAATGCTTTAAATACAGTAGGCTACAAAGAGTTATTTGATTATTTAGACGGTAAACTAACATTAGAAAGAGCTATTGATTTAATAAAGCAGAACACTAGGCATTTTGCCAAACGCCAATTAACTTGGTTTAAACATCAAGGCGATTTCGAAAATTTTGAACCAACTGATATTGATAAAATAAAAGCTTATATTGATATACTTAGTAATTATTTATAGCTGCAAGTACTTTACTACTAAGCCTCATTCTCAAAAACACAAAATGTATTAAACTTTTAAAGTTCTCAACTATTTATAGTACATAATATAGATTGAACAAATAAAACTAAATGAATTCAGTAAATAAAATTTGGTACATGTAAAATTATGCAATCTTTTTTCTTATATTTATAATAATGAATAAAGCATATATTTTAATTTTTCTTTTAACTTCCCAAGTTATTTTAGCTCAACAAAAAGATACAACTAATGACTTTAAAAACAGTGGTTGGTTTTCATTAGGAGCTCGTAGTACAGCTAGTACTTTTGGAGATGAGGGAAATGGTATAGGGTCTGGTGGACAATTTCGGATTCAAATGAATAATGCTATTAACACCGATTGGTTTTTTGATTATATATCAATAAATGTAGATGATAAAGTGCGGAGTGAATATTATCATATTGGCTGGTCGGTAATATATTATCCTTTTTCGCAACTACAATACCCCAAACTTTTACAACCATATATTTTAGCAGGACATTGTTTTGATTACAATAAAATGACTTCAATGGAACTCCCTAATATTACCAAAGATCGTTGGGGATCTGCAGCACAAGCAGGATTAGGATTACATTTTAATATCACCCATCGTTTTGATGTTACCTTGATGAGTCAATACATGATCCATTTTACAGAAACACTTCATGCAGAAACAGATGTGTATCCAGTAGAAATACATTCTAAAAAAGAGAATACATTACAAGGTCATTTACTTACCACAGTAAGTTTAAACTATAAAGTATTTAGAATATGGAAAAGAAAAAAATAAGTATAATCATTTTCTTTTTCTTCTTAAGCCTATTAGGAATAGCCCAAGAAAAAATAAACATTATACGACCTGGATTAATTAAAGTAATGGGTACTATTAGTCCATCTAAAATGTTAAGTAGTAGCGAAGCTTATTTTTATCTACATGGCAACCTAGAAGTTTATTTTAATAAACGTGTATCATTTTGTGGAGACATGTATGGTTTTTCGGGTGGAATTAATAGAAATACTGAATTTGAATACAATCACAACTTACTGTATGGTTTTGCACTTCATCAAACACATGAACGAAATGATTTATATGTAGCTATTCAGCCTGGCTGTTCATTAACAAAGTTAAAGACTGATACTGTACTTTTAAAGACTACGCAAGTAGGTGTAAATCCAGTAATGTCATTAGCAATAGGCGATAATTTTTATGTAAGTCGTTTTTTTCATTTTTTCATTCAAGCTCGAATATTAGTAGGCGAACATGCTTACGATATTCATAAAAATATTTCTGAATTAAGACTTTCCGCTGGTTTAGGATTTAACATCAATGCTCTTAAAGAGAGATAGTAACAAACAAAACAAGGTTTCAATTTAAAACAATATTAAATGTAGTTACAAGCTTTATCATAAGATTATTTCAACACAAATTACATTGATAATACTTCTAGAATCTTGATCATCTCTGGGTTCATTTCTACTAAATGTTTTACGGCATCTTGAAATGGGGTGTAACGTACCATTTTGTTCACAATACCCACCATTTCGTTGGTTCTGTTTTGTTGCAAGGCTTTTACAGCATAATAACCTATTAAGCTTGCATTTACACGCTCCATACAAGTAGGGCTTCCGCCTCGCTGTATATGACCCAATACAGTAACTCTTATATCTAAATCAGGCCACTCTTTCTTTAATATTTTCCCTATCTCTACAGCTCCTCCATGTTCTTCTCTTTCGGCAACAATGATAATTTTACTTTTTTTGCTCTTACGCCAATTTTTTTTCTTCTCCAATAATCTTTCTAAATCACCTGTTCGTTCTGGAATTAAAATAGCTTCTGCTCCACCCGCTATAGCACTTCTCAAAGCAATTAATCCTGCATCTCTTCCCATTACTTCAACTACAAAAATACGATCATGGCTCTCGGCTGTATCTCTTAATTTGTCTATAGCTTCTGTTACAGTATTGATAGCTGTATCATATCCTATGGTAAAATCGGTTCCTACCAAATCATTGTCAATTGTACCAGGGCAACCAATTACTTTTATTCCCGAATTTTTAGCCAATTCAGCCGCACCTCTAAAACTACCATCGCCTCCTATGACAATAAAGCCATCTAACTGATGTTGTTGTATTACCGCAATGGCTTGTTGTAAGCCTTCGGGAGTTTGAAACCGAGCACTACGAGCCGTTTTTAAAATGGTGCCACCTCGTTGTATAATATTAGAAACCGAACTTTTGGTTAGCATCACACTATCATTATTAATTAACCCTTCATAACCTCTATAAAAACCAACAACCTCAATGTCTTCTGCTCTTGCAGTACGCACAATAGCTCTTATACAAGCATTCATACCTGGTGCATCTCCGCCTGATGTAATTAATCCTATTTTTTTCATGTGTGTGTTTTTGAGTTTATCCTATTTTTTAATATCCAAAATATTAATACTGGTAATAAAAATATATCGGCTAATACGGCAATAAAAATGGTAATGCAAATTAAGAATCCGAAATAGAATGTACTTTGAAAATCACTTATCATTAAACTAATAAATCCACCCATTAATATAAAGGTAGTTAATAAAATGGGTTTTCCTGTTTCAAAATAAGTACGTTTAAATGCATATACTAATGACTTACCATAACCTAATTCTATTTTTAATCGCGATATAAAATGAATAGTATCATCGGTAGCTACACCAAAAGCAATACTAAATACTAAAGAGGTAGCTGCTTTTAATTCAATACCTGCATAGCCCATAATACCAGCAATAATAAGCAAAGGCACAAAGTTAGGCAAAATAAACACTAGTACCATTCGCCAACTTTTATGTAAAAAGAATGTTAAAAAGGCAATAATGATTAATGAACATAAAAAACCTTGAGTCATATTGGTAACCATATACTCATTGTTTCTATCTACTAAATGTGCAGCTCCTGTAATTTGTATAGAAATTTCATCCTTATTCAAATTATTTGAAATATAGCTTAGTAACTTATTATTATGTTCATGAACTGCCATACTACCCATATCATTAATTTTTCCAGATATTCGAGCATGTTTTCCATCTATGCTAATTATGCGTTTAATATCTTTATTTTTTTTATGTTTCAACAGTTGTTCCTTAACACTACTATATTCTTCTATTGTTGGAAAATTACCTTCTCCTATTATCTGGTTATTTAAGGATTTATGAATTGTTTTGGTAAGCATGGCTGGCGAATACATAAAGCCCGCTTGATATTCGTTTTTCAAAAACTCATCTAATCCATTCAACTTTTGCATCACGTCATAATCCCAAATTGTTTTATTTGTATCTTTAATGGTAATGGCTAATTCAAGTGGACGCACACCACTGTAATGTTTATCAAAAAATTGAAAATCTTGTTTAATTTTTACTCCATCTGATAAGTCTTCTAATAATAAATTATTTACTCTAATTTTATAAACACCTATAATAGACAACACTATTAAAGCACTCGATACCACTACAATAGTTTTTTGATGTCTAAAAATCCAAAATAATAATCGGCGCATGATATTATATGTATTATTGTTTTGTCCATGCACCGTAACTAATTTTTTAGGAGTAAAAAAATACAATAAAGCTGGTAATAAAGTATATGTTA
>JADLER010000002.1 GCA_020846025.1 Bacteroidia bacterium
CAACTACACTATAATACTAAAATGGCAGATAACGTTTATAGAATTGAATTGTACATACATAACAGTAAATATTTTAAAAGATTCCAAACAATTGAGGACATAATTAAGCCTGAAACAATTAAAATTCTATATTCACAATATTTCGCCATCTATAATAAAATTGTTAAGGTTACTCCAATTGATTATTCTAAGTTAAGCGCAAAAGACATAATAAAGATTCAAGCATTCAGAGATAATATGACTACACAAATATTGAAAAGGTATTATCCACAATCAAATAAGAAATATAAAAGTGAATGTGTTAGATTATTAAAAAAGGTTTCTAATACTGATTTTGATGAAAAAATAAAAAATGAACTGGCGAATAAGTTGGACTACTTATTATCTCATTAATATTTGAATCTCCATACTTGTAATATAGATGGAAAAAGGGGAAAAAATACATGATATATTAAAGGACGAAGTGTCAATACAATAATTTTAAGTGCTATGACCCTGTTAAAAATATGCCTATTGTCAATCAGCAAGTTACAAATCTGCTATTACGCCTGCTATGAGAATAAATGTATTATAATCTATAGTCAACCAGACAATTATATAAAATTAGAAAATTGAAGAAATTAATGTCATAGCATTTACTCCCTATTTGCTATAGGCATTGCTTGTAACCAATAAATAATCAGCTAAAGCGGAGTTGCAACTGCTGCTACTAATTGCTAAAGCAGAGCTAAAGAATACAGGTAAAAGTATGATTGCTATGAGGATAAACGGACTATGATATTTTGTAATTAGACAAACCTAGTATGTAACTTATTGACTTTGAGTATAAATATTCTTCAATTTTTTTATTGAAGTTTAATTGAAATAGCAAACAACCTCGAAATATAAAAAGAGCTTAACTAATCGCTAAACAAATCATTCATATACAGATAAAATTTATAAATTTTTATGTGGATAAAAAGTGACAAACTTTTTTAAATGTTCGTTCAAAAAATTTTGATAAGTAACAATATTTTCGTATTTTTATATGAATTAAAATATTGATTATCAATTGATTAAAACGATAAAATGAATGATTTTAACCAGTTTTTAGGTTCAATTTTTGATGAACTTAAAAATTTTGACATTAGCTACACAACCTCCGAAACAGAAACCACTTTTACTCTTTTTCTTGAAATCAGTTCCTACCCACTCTTAAAGAAAAAACTTACTATTCTATTTGATGAATATGGAGCAGAATATTCATGGAAAGATGATTGTGTAATTATTGCTGAACGATGATAAAACCAAATCTAATTAATATGACAAAAGAAAAAGAACAGATTTACATTAAAATCCATCCTAAAACAAATCGTTACCAATACTTATGGCTAAAGTATGTACATGGCTTTAATCCCAAGACACATTGCGCCCATTGTTTGATAGGAAATTACTCTCAAATAATTCCCTACCGAAAGATTCCAGCAAATACAATTTTAGAGGGATTCATGAATGAAGTCTCCTACAATTTTGTAGGGTATTTATGCGGAGTTAGTAACCGATACGAAGACAATCTGCACATTGCCTTCAAATACTCCAAAGGAGGCATTGTAGAACACGAAACCAAATTAGTCAAGGTAACTATCAATAATGCGATACAGCTCCCAATAACCCCAATTATGGAAGAAACAGGAAAAGGAAAAGAATTTACCAATTGCCGTAATTATCAGTTTGCATATAATTACTATGGAGCAAAGTATCTAAAGCATCAAACCAAGCTCGAAATATGAAATACATAGCCTATTATCGAGTTTCCACTAAAAAGCAAGGTAATTCCGGCTTAGGATTGGAAGCACAAAGAACAGCAGTAGAATCGTATTTAAAAGATAAAATCATAATGGCTGAATATACCGACATTGAAAGTGGTACGAAGAAAGGAAATGACCGAGAGAATTTGAAACAGGCAGTCATTCACGCAAAATCCTCTAACGCAATTCTAATTATTGCGAAACTGGATAGATTGGCTCGGAATGTTTCTTTTATTACAACACTCATGGAAAGCGGTATTGAATTTATAGCTTGTGATATGCCACAAGCAAACAAATTTACAATTCATATTTTTGCTGCATTGGCAGAACAAGAAGCAGATTTAATCAGCCAAAGAACTAAGTCCGCTCTTGCCGAACTTAAAGCCAAAGGAGTAAAACTTGGCAATCCTCAAAACTTAACTAAAAAAGCACGAATAAAAGGTTTAAAAATTAGGCAACAGAACGCATTAGAAAATGAAAATAATATCAAATCAACTGCATTGATTGTTTCATTAAAAAAAGAAGGCATGTCTTTTTATGCAATTGCCCAAAAACTAAACGAACTAAAATTTAAAACAAGAAATGGCAATATTTTCAAAGATGTTCAGGTAAAGTTACTTTTCGATAGATATACAAGCAATAAGAAAGCAAAGTAAATCTATTTAGGTATGATATACACAAAACACTAGAATATATTATCTTTATAGCAAACAAATAAATACAAAGTACTTATGAAATAAAAAGTGTAATTAACATATAGATTCTGCATTTGCAGTGCATTACTTTTCTCAAATACTGGTAATATTTTAATCTCAAAGTAAATGTCTGTAAGATGCACCCGTCGGGGGTGTGTTTTGCTTCATTACTTTGAG
>JADLER010000003.1 GCA_020846025.1 Bacteroidia bacterium
ATCTATCTATACTAAAATCTTTTCTCTATCCCCGCTTATTCTATTTCGGGGGCGCAAAAGTAATAACTCTTTTATTCTCCTCCAAATTTATTTCAATCTTTTTTTTCCTCTCTCCTCATATCCTCATTCTTTATCAAATAACGGGGCGCAAATATACAGACTATTTTGATACTACAATCATTTTATTGAAAGTTTTTTTCAATATTATTTAAATTTATGGTAAATAGTTGATTTAGTGTATATTATTTTTTTAAATCTAAAGGGTATTAACGTGTTGTATTTTGATAGTTAATCAAGAATACAAGCTTTTCTACCTAAAATGATATAATGAAGTAAAACTTTATAATATTATTTCATATTAACGAACTGTAATGGAATCTCGTAATTACCCTTTCTGCATACCGCAATAACAGCTTGTAAATCATTAATACTCTTGCTTGACACACGAATAATGTCGTCCATAACTTGCGCAGTAACTTTAATTTTACTATCCTTAATGTCTTTTAAAATCTTTTTTGAGGCCTCTTTTTCAATGCCCTGACGTATTCTAATCTCTTTTTTAATAAACATTCCTGAAGCATAATGTGCTTTGCTTTCATCTAAGCATCTTGGATCAAGATTTTGTTTAATCATGCGGCTGTGTATTACGTCAATGATGGCATTTAGTCGCATATCGTGCTCGGTAGTAATATGAATTATTAAATCTTTTTTATTGAATTCAATTTCACTTTTCGAATCGCGAAAATCAAAGCGATTTAAAATTTCCTTTTTAGCTACATTAATAGCATTATCAAGGGTTTGCGGATCCGCTTTACTAGTAATATCAAATGATGGCATAGTTTAATAGAATTAAATGTTTATTTATAAAATTAAGACGATGAAACTACTCATTTTTTTATTAAAAATAAACTCCTAAATTTTTATCCCAATCACGGTAATATCATCCACTTGTTCTACATCTTTTTTCCAATGGTTAAAGGTAGTTTCGAGTAATTGTTTTTGTTCTGCCATTGGTAAGTGTGCATTAGCTGCAAGTAATTCGCGCAGGTTTTTACTCATAAACTTTTTGCCTTTTTCTCCTCCAAATTGGTCGGGGAAGCCGTCGGTTAAGGTGTAAACAACATCTCCTTTTTGTAATGCTATTTCGTGCAGGGTAAAAGGAATATCTTGTTTATCGTGTTTACCAACAGGCATTTTGTCGGGTTTGATTTCAATAACTTCTGTATCACGAACTATCCAAACAGGATTATTGGCTGCAGCTACTTGCAACTTGGTTTTATCTTGGTTGAAAACCAACAAGCTGCAATCCATACCATCTTTTCCGCCATCTTCGCTACCGTCTTTTTTTAGTCGGTCAATAATAATTTGTCTGGTTTTGCTGAGAATGTGATGAGGCTCTGTTTCGGTTTCGATGGCTTTTTCTAAGCTTGTGATATTGAGTAAAGACATAATAGCTCCAGGCACTCCGTGACCTGTGCTGTCGGCGGTGGCGAGGATAAAGTTTCCAACTGCATTCGAACTAACAATAGAAGCAGCCCAATAAAAATCGCCACTTACTACATCTTTGGGTTTAAAAAACACAAAGTATTCGCCTAAATTATTATCTAAAATTTCTTTGGTGGCAAGGAAACTGCGTTGGATCCGCTCTGCGTAGTTGATGCTATCGGTTATTTCTTTGTGTTTTTCTTCTATAAGGTGTTTTTGTTCTTTTATTTCCGCAGTGGCTTCATTTACTTTTTGCGTTAATTCAATTGCTTTTGCACGAAGGCGTTTACCATTAAGCCAAATCAGCAACCATACAAAAGCAATAATAAACAAAGCGTAAATAGTGTACATCCACCATGTTCTATACCATGGAGGTAATACTTTAAAAGTATATTTTAGCACTTCGCTCCACTCATTATTGCCATCGGGTCCGGTGTATTGCACTTTTAGTTTAAAGGTGTAGGTGCCCTCGCTTATGTTACCAAATGTGGCTTCGCGTTTTTTAAGAACTGGACTCCACTCTTTATCGTAACCCTCCAGCATGTACTGAAAGTTAAGTAAGTGCGAACGACTCAATTGAACGGCATTAAACTCAATGGTAATATTATTATGCTCATAAGGTAAAACCAAGTTTTGTGGTATGGGGTAAAATTTGCTAATGCTATCAAACTCAATGCCGCTATAGCGTTTGTTTAAAGTATCGCGGTCGTGTTGTGTTAATATTTTACCATAAGTAATTATTTCTTGTTGGGTCAGTGTGGTGCTATCTGTGGCTTCGAGAGCCTCAGCCACCGATAACTCTGATAACAATGCGTAATAACAAATATTTTCTTCGTTTAATTTTATGTTGTACAAAATAGGTGTTGGAGGTTTTAGGTTACGGTTCAGTGCTTTAAAATCCATCCTAACCAATGCCGTAGCATTGCTTCCGGTGCCTGCCCAGTATATGCCTTTACTATCCTGAAGCAAGCAGTTTTGCCCTGTATTTACATCTTTAATAGGATAGCCAGTAGATGAGTTGTAGGTTTCTACAACCAAATCATAATACTTTGTTAACTCTTCATTGTTTAAATTATTTTGAAAATCTACTTGTTTTTTAGTGTTTTTGTATGCTAATTTTGGAGTGAAAGCAATGCCCACCGCCACTCCAACGTTTGTGGCTATCACTAAGTTCTTTCCATTTTTATCACATACTACCTGCGTTACCACATTATCGGGTAGCCCCTGCGCTGTGCTATAGTTAGTAAAGCTTTTTCCATCATAACGGCTTACTCCGCCGCCTTCAGTTCCGAACCACAGGTTTCCACTTTTATCTTCGGTTATACTGAATACCACATTATTTGCGAGCCCCTGCGCTGTGCTATAGTTAGTAAAGCTTTTTCCATCATAACGGCTTACTCCGCCGCCAGAAGTTCCGAACCACAGGTTTCCACTTTTATCTTCGGTTATACTCCATATGCTATTATTTGCGAGCCCCTGCGCTGTGCTATAGTTAGTAAAGCTTTTTCCATCATAACGGGTTACTCCGCCGCCATAAGTTCCGAACCACAGGTTTCCACTTTTATCTTCGGTTATACTGAATACCAAATTATTTGCGAGCCCCTGCGCTGTGCTATAGTTAGTAAAGATTTTTCCATCATAACGGCTTACTCCGCCGCCATCAGTTCCGAACCACAGGTTTCCACTTTTATCTTCGGTTATACTTAATACCAAATTATTTGCGAGCCCCTGCGCTGTGCTATAGTTAGTAAAG
>JADLER010000004.1 GCA_020846025.1 Bacteroidia bacterium
AGGTTCGATTTGTTTAGATGAATAATTGCTAATTTCTGTTTCTAAATTTGCTTCTGCAATTTCTTTATTATTTATATAAAATTTCTTATCCTTCGTAACAGCTAAATGGATTGGTTTATCCTTATTATCGACCGTGTTTTTGGTAGTGCTTTTAGCCAAATTAATTTTAATGGAGTTAGGGCTAACCATTGTGGACAGAATCAGAAAAAACAACAATAAAAAGAACATGATCTCCTTTAACGACTCAGGACGTACTTCTGCGTCCCTATGTTTTTTTCTTAAACCCATTTACATTTATAATTTAGATGGTTCGTTTAACATATCCAAAAACTCAATTTGAGTGTTTTCCATTCTATGTGCTAATTTATCTAGTCTTGAATTTACCCAATGATATCCGATAAATGCAATAACCCCAACCACTAACCCCCCGGAACTTGAGATCATTTTTTGATATAGACCGGTTGAAATAACACCAATTTCAACAGTATTGGCCAGAGCGATGTCATAAAATATTTTGATAACGCCAAAAATTGTTCCAATAAATCCGAACATAGGGGCAATTCTACCCATAATGTTTAAGATACCAAGGCCTTTCTCTAATTTAGAAATTTCATAAGCTCAGCTTTTATTCAAAGCTTCCCTAATTTCCTCAATTGGTTGACCTATTCGTGAGATACCTTGTTCTAACATTGTAGCTTCAGGCGTGTTGTTACTTTTACAGAGAGCCCTTGCATTCGCAATATTCCCGCTATGAATCATATCTTTAAGGCTATTAACTAAACCCGGATTTTTTCTGCTAGCCTTACCAATCGTTAATAAACGTTCAACTAAAATATAAATTGTAACCAATAACATTAAAGCTAAGGGGATAAGAATTGGCCCTCCATTCATTACCATTTTGAAAAGCGATATTTTAGTTTCGGTAATTTCATTGGTAGCCGGCACACTCTGAATTCCTGTAACTGCAGGCGAATTGGCTAACGAATCAACGCCGGTTACGGCTGCTGTGCTTATTTGCAAAATAAAATTTAACATACAATTAATTGTTATACGAAATTATTTTAAAAATTGTAAGTAAATTTTAGTTACATAATTGGTTTTGCACAGTTGTTTGTTTATTATAAGTCAGAATTAAGTAAAGGTTACAAATGAATATAGGAATAAAAAAACCCGATCGTAATCGGGTTTTTTAATTTTACTTAATTTTTGTGATCTTAAATTCTGTTCTTCGGTTTTGAGCGTGAACATCTTCACCGCAAGCAGGTTTAACTTTACCTTCACATTTACAATCATTAACTAATCTGCTTTCGCCATAACCTTTACCCGAAATACGTGTTTTTGGTACACCTTTTGAAACGATGTATGCAGCACTTGATTTAGCACGTTTATCAGATAATGAAAGGTTACTTGCCGCGCTACCTCTACAATCAGTATGTGAACCTAACTCAATATTAATATTAGGGTTTTGTTTCATTAATTCCACAATTTTATTTAATTCAATTGCTGCATCTGGTCTAATTGTATATTTACCTAAATCAAAATAAATTGGTCTTAAATCTATCATTTTACCTAAATCTGCTCCTAATTTAATTTTATACATTTTAGTATTTAAGTAATCGTGTAATAACACATACCCTTCTTTTTTAATAGTTATATCAACAGGTTGAATTTTTGTTATATATCCTTCTTTTTCCATTTTAATAATGTAGGATAAATCATCACCAACTTTTTTATCTTTATAGATGTGTCTAAAATCACCTTCTTTATTAGTTGTAAAACTCATAAAAATTTGTTTTGTAAAGGCATCTGTAATCGTAACTTTAACTCCTTCAATCGGCGATAAATCATCAGCATCAGCAATTAAACCAAGTAAGCCAATAATTTTTTTCTCTAATAAAACTTCTTTTTTCTTACCTGCTAATGAACTAATATCTTCTTCTTTTAAAATTCCTACGTTTTCTTTATAACCATCTTTTGTTGATTTTAATTTATAACCTTTACCAGGTATTACATTAAATTTAATTTCGCCTTTATCGTTTGTTTTTCCTTCGTAAGCAGGTTTACCTGTTTCGTCAATTAATGCAACATTAGCATTAGCTAATATTTCTTTACTTTCTTTATCTAAAACAAGTAAATCAATTGATGCAGAAATTATTGGTCGTTTACAAACAAATCCATAAATATCATCTTTTGTGTTTTTGTTTCTGTTTGTAGAAAAATAACCTGTAGTAGAACTTGTTGCAAAAAACCCAAAATCATCAAATGGAGAATTTAAAGGGTAACCTAAATTTTGAGCTTCAAAAAAATCATCAGATCCTGTTACTGTATAGTAAATATCAAGACCGCCTAAACCTACTTTTCCATCGCTCGCGAAAAACAAAATTTCATCTTCAAATAGCATTGGAAATGCTTCACGTCCCTCGCTATTAACTGTTTGGCCAAGGTTTTTAGGTTTTGACCAATTTCCATTTTCTAATGTAGTTTCCCAAATATCTAAAGAGCCATATGTGCCGGGCATATCACTCGAAAAGTATAACGTTTTGCCATCACTGCTTAACGTAGGATGTTCACATGAATACTCATCGCTATTGAACGGAAATTCTACCCAATCTGTCCATTTTTCACCTTCTTTTTTACGAGAATAAATTTTGATATTTACTTTATTATCTTTTCCTTTTTTTAATTTTTTATCTGTGTAATTATTTCTTGAAATAAATTGTGTATTACCATCTTTTGAAAAGCATAAGGGCCCTTCGTGGTATTTAGTTTTCATTCCATCACTTGCGCCAAGTTCGTTTTTAACAGATCCACCATCAATAAATCCTTTATATACATCTAAAAAATAAGAATTATCCCAACCATATCTTCTTCCAGAAAATGAAGTGTTTCTTCTTGAAGAAATAAAAAATAACTCATTTTTTAAAACAAATGGGCTGAAATCATTTTCGTCAGAATTTATATCTAAGCGATTTAAGGTGTAATTACTAGAATCTTTTTTTAATTCTTCTAAATTTAATTTTTTAGCGTTAATGTTATCTCTAATTAACTTATACTCATTGTTATTTATTTTAGCAAAAACTTCGTTTGCTTTATTATAGTTTGAATTATATTTTAATACTTGATAGTAGTTATATAAATCTTTATCTGTCATGCCTGAAGAGGCATAAGCTTTATCGTAATAAATTTGGGCTTTGCGATAATCGCCAATCATTAAATTACTTTCGCCAGCTCTTACATGATACTTAATTTTTGCATGTTTACCGCGTGATAATTCCTCATACATTTCTCCTGCAGAGGCAAATTCTAAATTATCAAAGCGTTTATCGGCAATTTTTTCTTTAACAGATTGTGCTTTTGTAAAAATTACACTGAAAATAGATAGTATTAAAATAATTTTTTTCATTGCTTAAATTATAAAGTATTAAAAATAACGCGGAGATTTTAAAGATTTGCTTTTTTTCAAAAAATCAAATCCAAGCATAATTTCATGAGAGCTTGGGTTATATTGTTTCATGCTTGTTAAAGCAAAATCATACGCATAGCCAATATGAAATTGTGGAGTTATATTGTAAACTACATTTGCACCTACCGCTGATCCATAACGATACAATAAACCAAACCAAATCATTTTGTTGTATAAAACAGAAAGGTTACCATCAACAGACAATGGTGCGTTTGGTGTAAATTTAATAGCAGCACCAGGTTTTAAATCCCATAAACTATTTAATTTAACAACAAAACCTGTTATTAAATAAGCATGAACAGCCTGTGTTGAATTTGCAAAATTAGGGTCTGTTGTAAGTTTATTTGCTAACATTTTAGGTACTGTAATTCCTACAAAATGTTTTTTACCATAATAACATACACCAGCTCCAACGTTAAATGCATTAGTACTAAAGTTTGTATTGTTAGTTACTAAAGGATCTGTAGCATCGTTAATTTTAACATTTGTAAAATTGTTACGAATTAAATCAGCCCCTGCTCTAATCCCAAAACACAATCTGTCGTTTTTACTATTTAATTTTAAACGATAAGCAAAATCAC
>JADLER010000005.1 GCA_020846025.1 Bacteroidia bacterium
ACATTTAACATTTGGCAAACCTATATTAAATGAATTAGAGAATATAGATAAAAGGTGCCAGACTGATAACGAAAAAATAAAAGCACTTACTGAAAGTATTGATCAACAAATTTACTTAGATTTTAAACTACATCATGTAAACTATATAGCGTATGATTTGTTGCATAAAACAGACGTATTTACCGATACATATACAGCACAAGAAAAAGAAGTTTTTAAAAATTACATGAAGAAACAATTGAGTAATTTATCGGGCGAACAAGAAGTGCTTGAACAATTATTTTTACATTTATATAGCAACCCTGTGGTACATAAATTAAATTTATAATTTGGTTGATGCTTTGAAAGAAGATCTTATCTAAAAATTAAAACAATCTTCCTTCAATATAGCCAGCGTGTTCAATTTCGTGTTTAAGCAACCATTGTTTTCTTTCAATACCCCAGGCATAACCTGTAAGTTGCCCATCAGCCCCAAGTACACGATGACAAGGAACTATAATTGCTAATTGATTTTTGCCATTACTTGTCCCTACCGTTCTTACACTTTTGGCATCTCCTAGTTGATAAGCAATTGCGCTATACGATAGCGTTGTACCATAGGCTATTTTCTCAACAGCTTGCCATACTTTTTTTTGAAAATCGGTACCAATTTGATAATGTGGAATGTTAAACTGTTGTCGTGTGCCTGCAAAATATTCTTTTAATTGCTTTACACATTCATTATTTACAGACGATTTATGATACGAAGGATCTGATTCCTTTTCTACAAATAATACCGAACACATTTTTTCGTTAACGCTCTTTAGTTCTATCAAACCAAGAGGCGACTCGTAGTATGATGTCAGAAAAGAATCTGTCATGTTTATTTAACTGCTAAACTATCAGCTATATGTCCGTTTTCGCACAAGAGGGTTCGTGCTGGAAATTTACTATACATTAATAAATCGTGCGTAGCAAATAAAACACAACGCCCTTGCTTACTAATTTCAAATAATAATTTCATGATGCCTTCCGAAGTTTCAGGATCTAAATTTCCAGTTGGCTCATCAGCTAAAATTACTTCTGGTTCATTTATTAAAGCACGGGCAATGCTAATGCGTTGTTGTTCTCCTCCCGATAATTTAAAAGGCATCACTTGCTCTTTAGTTTCTAAGCCCACTTTTGCCAACACATCTTTCACCCTATTTTTAATTTTTGCTTCATCTTTCCAGCCAGTAGCTTTCATCACAAATCGTAAATTTTCAAATACCGTTCTATCACTTAACAATTGAAAATCTTGAAAAACAATACCTAGCTTACGTCTTAAAAAAGGAACTTCTTTACGTTTAATTTGGTGTAATTTAAACCCACACACTTCAGCATAACCTTGCTTAAGCGTTAAATCACCATAAATGGTTTTTAGTAAACTACTTTTACCGCTTCCTGTTTTCCCAAGTAAATAAACAAACTCTCCTTTATTTAAAGTTAGTGTCAAATTATTTACAACTGGTACATCACCTTGAAAAATAGTTGTGTCTTTAAATTCAATAACAGCTTCCGTCATGCTTATAAAATATCAAGTGTGAAGTTAATGATGTAATTCTTACAAATTCAAAACTAGCACTGTGTTGTTTTAACACTTATGAGTTAATAACTACAAAATCAAGATGTTAAGCGAGCTGGTTTGTCCATTAATTTTAAGACGATTTTTAAAGAACTAAACCCACAATAAATTACAAGTAATTTATTGTGTGTTGTTATATATATAGATGATACCATTTATGATGAAAAAGAATTATATACTCAGTATTATTTTGTTGCTATTTGTAAATATCATAATAGCTCAAAAAACGCAAATTTACTTAGATAAAGATGCGGCATTTAAAACTGGCTTAGAGTTGTTTGATAAAAAACTTTATACCGCTGCGCAAAAATCGTTTATTGATTATATGAGTTCAATAAAAGATAATACCTTAATGAAAGCTGATGCTGAATATTATGCTGCAGCTTGCGCCATCGAACTATTTCATAAAGATGGCGAATGGCGCATGAAAGAATTTATTGAAAGGCATCCAGAAAGCAATAAAATAAAATGGGGTTATTTTTATTTAGGAAAATCTAGTTTTAGAAAAAAGAAATACGAAGATGCTATTAAGCATTTAGAAAAAGTGGATATTTACGATTTAACTAAAGAACAATTAGCCGAACTTTATTTTAAAAGAGGTTATAGTTATTTTGTAACAAAAAATAACGAGAAAGCTAAAGCAGATTTATTTGAAATAAAAGACGTAGATAACAAGTATTCGCAGCCAGCAAATTATTATTATTCGCACATTGCCTATCAAGAAAAAAATTACACCACCTCACTCGAAGGGTTTAACCGTTTATTAAGCAATGAAACTTTTGGTCCTATAGTACCTTATTACATTACACAAATTTATTTTATACAAGGTAAGTACGAAGATGTGATAAAAACAGCGCCAACATTAGTGAACGATTCTTTAAAAATTCAGAAAGAAGGAGAGATAGATAGAAGGATTGCGGAATCTTACTTTAATTTAAAAGATTATACCAATGCGCTTACCTATTTTAAAAAAGCCGAAACGCAAAGTGGATTTAACGATAAAGGAAATTATGTACTTGGTTACTGTTACTATCAATTAAAAGATTATACCAATGCGGCCGATAAATTTGAGAAGGTAACAAGTAGTGAAGATAGCTTAGCACAAAACGCTTGGTATCATTTAGGGGATTGTTACATACAACTAAATAATAAAGCAAAAGCTCGAAATGCTTTTTACGCCGCTAGTAATTTAACCTATGATGCTAAAATAACCGAAGATGCTTTGTTTAGCTATGCTAAATTATGTTACGAAACATCGTTTGCGCCATACAATGATGCTGTAGTGGCGTTTCAAAAATACATTAAACAATATCCGAGTTCAAGTAGAAAAAACGAAGCTTACACCTATTTAATTAATGTATATTCTACTACCAAGAATTACGATAAAGCCATTGCTTCCATAGAAAGCGTACAACCACTCGATCCAATTTTAAAAATCACCTATCAAAAATTAATTTATTTCAGAGCGATTGAATTTTTTAATAACAATGTGTTAGATAGTGCTTCGAAATATTTTAATAAATCACTTTCAGTAAATTTTGATAAAACTTACAATGCTTTGTCGCAATACTGGTTAGGCGAAATTTCGTATATTAAAAAAGATTACAATACTGCCATACAAATTTGGAAAAACTTTCAACTAAATGAAGGTGCCTTTAGTTTGCCAGAGTATGACTTATCTAACTACAATATTGGATATGCTTATTTTGAACAAAAAAATAAAAAGGATTACGAGAACGCTAATATTGCATTTCGTAAATTCTTACTCACCAAAAACAAATACGATGTCAAGAAAATAACCGATGCGAATATCAGAACAGCTGATAGTTATTTTATGACTAATGTATATCCACAAGCTGCCGACTATTACGAAACAGCCATTGCCTTAAATCAATTAGATGTAGATTATTGCATGTATCAAAAAGCATTATGTAGCGGCTTATTAAAAAATAATCAAGAAAAAATAAGTGATTTAAAAGGATTGATTGCAAAATATCCAAAATCTAATTATGTAACCGCCTCAGTATTTGAACTTGCCGAAACTTATAATAAAGACTTACACGAAGACAACAATGCCATTACTTATTACCAACGTATTTTAGATGAATATCCTCATTCTTCCTATGCCAACGCTTCGTTATCTAATATTGGATTAATATACTATAACCAAAAGCAAGATGATAAAGCCTTTAGTTATTTTGATAAAATAGTAAAGCAAAATCCTAAAAGTGTAGAAGCCAGCGAGGTGTTTCCGATGATAAAGAAAATATTTGAGGCACAAGGTAAGATTGATGAAATGGAAAGTTATTTTGCATCCATTGGTAATCCTTTAAAAACCGATGAGGTAGAACAATCTCTTTACGAAACAGCTAAGGAAGCTTACTATAATCAAAAAGATTGTGACCAAGCCGCTCCTAAGTTTAAAAGTTACATTAATAAATATCCTCAAGGAAAATATATTTCTGAAATACATTTTTGTAATGCCGAATGTGCTTATAGTAAAAACTTATTTAATGATGCCGAACCATCTTATCGCTTCATTATCAATCAACCGCGAAGTTTATATTCAGAAACAGCATTATTGAAACTTTCATACATCTATTACAAAGATAAGCGATACGAAGAAGCCTTACCAATTTATCAAAGACTAGCAGATGAAGCTGAAAATCCAGCAAACAAATTATTAGGTAACATCGGAAGTATGCGCACTGCTTATTACTTAAAAAACTATTCGGTAACATTAGATTATGCAAATGCAGTATTGAATGCAGAAAAAATCACACCTCAACAAACCAATGAGGCAAGATATGACAAAGCTAAATCATTATACGAATTAAATAGGCTTGATGATGCGATGATGGAGTTTAAAACCATACATAAACAATCAAAAAATATTACTGGTGCCGAAGCTTTATATTATATTGCCAAAATTCAACTCGCTAAACAAGATTATACTTCGGTAGAAAAAACCATTACCACCTTAATTAGTTATGACTACTCAAATGACGAATGGAACACTAAAGGGTTATTACTTTTAGCTGATTCATACATAGCACAAGGTAATGATAGTGATGCTGAATTAATGCTTCAAACTGTGTTGAATGGAAACCCAAAACAAGAATATATAGATGAAGCAAATGTAAAATTACAAAATATTAAAGCAAAGAGAGAGGCCACTCAACAGTCAAATCAAGCACCAAGTAATAATCTAAAAATAGAATTTAAAACAAGTAATTCAGATAAGGATTTATTTGATCAGCTTTACGAAGCTCATTTAGATTCCATTCAAAAGAAACAATAATATTTTTAATTTGAACAAATAAACAATGAAAGAAACAAAATATTATCAAAGTGAAAGTATTTTAAACTCCAGTAAATACGGG
>JADLER010000006.1 GCA_020846025.1 Bacteroidia bacterium
ATTAACATTTCCATTTGTTTTATCCTCTTTCATAATGGTTAGTATAAAAAAACGATTAGTAACTAAACAACATTAAATTTCATATCAGATGAATCTACATGATTTAACTCAACGGGTAATTCAAATAGCTAAAGAGGCAGGTCAGTTTATTCGTACCGAGAGGCGAACATTTAATTACCAAAATGTTGAAGTTAAAGGACTAAATGATTTAGTAAGTTATGTAGATAAAACTTCTGAAAAAATGATTGTAGAAAGTTTAGCAATTGTATTGCCTGATGCAGGATTTATTGTAGAGGAAAATACAAAATCGGACATAAAAAACTATAATTGGATTGTTGATCCTTTAGATGGCACTACAAATTTTATTCATGGTATTCCATGTTACGCTGTTAGTATTGCATTAGAATATCAAGGTGAAATAGTATTAGGCGTGGTATATGAAGTAGCTCAAGACGAATGTTTTTGGGCATATAAAAATGGAGCGGCTTACTTAAATGGACAAAAAATTCAAGTGTCTCAGCGCAAAAATTTATCTGAAAGTTTAATTGCAACAGGTTTTCCTATTTATAATTTTAGCAGATTAGATAATTACTTAGAAGTTTTTACGCATTTAATGAAAAACACTCATGGCATTAGAAGAATAGGAGCAGCAGCAGCAGATTTGTGTTACTTGGCTTGTGGTAGAGTAGATGCTTTTTTTGAATATAACCTTAATGCTTGGGACGTAGCTGCTGGAGCATTAATTGTAAAAGAAGCTGGAGGATACATTAATGATTTTAAATTACAAAACAATTGGTTGTTTGGTAAAGAAATTATTGCTTCCAATGATTTATTGAAAGTTGAATTTGGGAGTTTAATACAAGAAAAATTTAAGTTGAATTCTTAAAACTTAGAACGAAGTTTACTCTTTTTACGTTTAGGAGGGAAATATCTGCCTACTGTTATTTGAATTGACATATAAGCATCTTTTTCTTTGTCGCCCCTTTGAGCACCTGTTCCATCACCATTATTAGCTGTAGCATTAGGAATATGACCCAAACTCGGATCTGCTAATAACACTGAGGTTGCTCCATAAGTTGAAGCTTGTAAATTTCTATCCGGATAATAACTTCCGTGTACATCATCAATATAATCTGTAAATGTTTTACGGTAACTTAACTCCAATCCTATGTTCCAGTATCTATTTAAATTACAACGCCAAGCAATTCCCATGGGAATACTAAGCGATATTCGACGGTACTGTTTAGGCCCACCAGGTAATCCTTGACCTTCAGTATGCAACCTATGTAATTTTTCCCATCTACCAGTTACTGGGTTTCTGCCTTTTGGATTAAAATAAAATCCACCAACACCCACAAAAATCATAAATTCATTTGCTTTAGTGGACATACGTCGTTTTCTTGTGTTTTTAAGATTATATCTATGTCCTACTTGATTTGTAAAAAAACAATACTCTGCCCTTACCGCTAATTCAAAAATATTCGATTTAAAATTTAAGTTACGATTATTCCTAAATTGTTCTTGTGTTAATTTATCATCACCAGAAACTAATAAATAATTAAACCCGGCATGTAATCCAAAATTTTTGGCAAATTTATAACGATAAGCCGCACTAGCAGCAGGACGTGTTAATACAAACTCAATATCTACAGGACTAAAATCGGTACCTACTTTATTTAAACCTCCTAAATCTCCTAAAAATTGACTAGCGCCTACCGATAAAATGGCTTCCTGTCTGTATTTTTTCCAATCGTCTTTTCTAGCAAATCCACCTTGAGAAAACAAAGCAGGAGCATAAATAAAAGAAACAAAAATGAAAAATATAAATATTTTAAAATTCATTAATTGACTAAAATACAAAAACTATCTTTTTTATGTTAATAAAAGTCGCTAAAATAATAAAAAAATCAGTTAAATCATTTAAGTTTAACAACTTCACTAAAAAATAACCTAAAATTAATTTAGAATTTAGATCTAAGTTTAGTTCTTCCACGCTTAGGTGGGAAGAAACGTCCAACAGTTATTTGGAAAGTCATGTAAGAATCTTTGTCTTTATGACCTCTTACGGCACCTGTACCGTCAGCACTTGGAGAGGTTGCACCATGAACTAATCCTAAACTAGGATCAGCCATTTCAGCAGATTTTGTACCATAAGCACTTTCTAAGGCGGCTTTATCATAGTAGTTTCCACCTACATCGTCAATGTAATCTGTAAATGTTTTACGATAACTTAATTCAGCACCAACTGACCAATACTTATCAACTATAACATGTACAGCTAATCCAATTGGGATACTTACAGATACACGTTTATATTGTTTTGGCCCACCAGGTAACCCTTGTCCTTCGGTATGTAAATTATATAACTTTACATATTTTCCAGAAGCATCCATTCCTTTTGGATTAAAATAAAATACACCAACTCCAACAAAACCAATTAATTCGGTAGTATAACGTTTCGCTGTTCTACCTAAAGATTTTTTAAGACTATACACTCCAGAACGTTTAAATGAAGAAATACCAAATTCGAGGCGGGTTGATAATTCGTAGATATTTGATTTGAAATTCAAATTTCTATTTTGACGATAAGTTTCAGAGGTTAATTTGTCATCTCCAGAAACCGATAAAAAATTAAAACCAGAATTTAAATTAATATTTTTTGTAAACTTATATCTAAACCCAACCTGAGCAGCCGCACGAGTTTTTGAGAATTCATAATCTACTGGGCTTAATCGTGTTCCAATGGTATTTCTACCACCTAAATCCCCTAAAAATCCAGAAGCACCTACACCTACAATTAATTCTTTCCTGTACTTTTTCCATGCATTCGGTCTTGCGAATGATTGGGCATTAATATGATTAAATGCCAATATTGAAAAGAAAAAAATGAAAATAATGTAATTTCTATGTTTGTTCACAAATATAAAGATAAGGGTTACAAAGGTTAAAAATATATATTTTTACTTAAAACATACAAATTTTAACTAAAAAAAATTAAGATTTAGATGTTAATTACCAAAATCCTCATTAATGTAATATAATTTATAATATTTCATACCGCGTTCTTCATCGAAATTTTTTTCTAAATAATCATGTCGTCCATGTACGTAAATGTGGAAGTTTTTATCCAGTTTTATGACACTTTTCATAAACTTTTGATTTTTCTTTACGGCAGTTGGTGAAATCTCAAAATCATCAATGGCTGTTAAGTTTAGTTTGTCGTTGTAACTTTGTCGATAGTCTCTAAAAGCTTCTTGTAGTTCTTGTTGTGGTAAAATTTCGTTTTCAAATTCTTTTAAATTAAACCTATCTTTTTCTTTAAAAAAGCTAGTACTTTTATTTAGCATCATCATTTGGTCTTCTTTGCTCACATTATTGTTTTCTGTAAGTACTTCTTCACAAAAACCACGACAAGTATTTATAAAATTATTAGTGTGATAATATCCATTTTCTTTTAATTCAGTATTTAAAAAATCATCTATCCAATAATAGGCACACTCGGCAATTTTATTATTGTTATCTACTATACTAATTTTGTAGCCTTTAGTAGTGTCTATGTTAAAAATGATACAGCCTTTATCTAATTTATTAATATTAATGCCATTGTCACACTCAATATCAAAATTATCCATGTGTTGAAATACTTTTAAA
>JADLER010000007.1 GCA_020846025.1 Bacteroidia bacterium
AATGCAAAATCTTTTGCTTTGTCGGTTGTTATCATTTTTCTTTTATTTAAGGTTAATAAATTGAATTGCGCCTGTCATCATTTCGGGAATGATGATTTGATTTTTAAGAATGGTAAAATCGGCAGGACCTGCAATTAGTGCATTTAATTTTACCTCTGAAACTTTGTTGGTTTTAATGTCAATGATTTGAATAATGCCTTTCTTTTCGAATGCTACCCAGTT
Organism: Bacteroidia bacterium; assembly: GCA_020846025.1. Classification (GTDB taxonomy): domain Bacteria; phylum Bacteroidota; class Bacteroidia; order B-17B0; family Aurantibacillaceae; genus UBA4416. The sequence continues at coordinate 223 of JADLER010000007.1, forward strand.
ACTTGTATAAAGATTATCACCTAGCAAAAATATACCATCAAACAATCCTTCGATTGTTGCCAGTTGAGTGAATTTATTGTTTGAAAGGTCAACAAAACCAACTATTCCGTTTGGTTTGTTATCCGAGCCCATTCCATTAACATAAAGGCGATTTGATTTTTTATCGAAGAATAAACCGTTGGTACTGGAAATAATTTTATCAACTACTAACTCGGAATATGTTTTTGTTGTAAGGTTTACTTTGTAGATTTTGCTTTTATCTGTAGCGGAGATGTAAAGTGTGTTTTTGTCGGCAACTGTAATATCATTTAAAAATGATATGCTATCTGCAAAAGCAATATCATACAACTTTTTCCCTGACTTTGAATCAAGGGCAACTAATCTATCAACATCAGCAGCGAAAAGAATACCATTAGCAATGATGATGCCTTTGGGAGCATTTAACGTTTCTTTTGAGAAAGTTGAATCGATGATTTTTCCTTTCAAATCTAATTTGAAGATTATGCCATCACCATCTTTAGCGGTTGGATTTAACTCTTTGCCGATGTCGGCAGCATAAATATATTTACCATCGGAAGCAACGCTTTCGATGTGATTGAACCCCTTAATGGTAAATTTGCTTTGTGCTTTTGCTGTTGAAGTTATAACCGAGATAACAAAAAGTGATTTGATTATTGATTTCATTCTTTATTGTTTTAATTTAATTACCAATTTTTTGCTGCTTTTAATTGTGTTATATGCCCTAAGTGATGCTTGCAATGCCAAGAATAAAGAACTATAGTTTCTTTTATACTAAATTCCTTTTGGCTTGCAGGATGAATGAAAGTTTTATTTAACTCAGCTTCTGATAAGCTTTTTAATAAGTGAACCCAGCGTTCGTGAACACCTTCCAATATTTTTAAAGATGCAGAAAGTGATATAGATTTACTATCCGATAATTCAGCCCAACGCTCTTCGAAATACGGCTTTATTATTGGGACTTTTTCCGTAAGTGCTAATTTAATTCTGATGAAACTATTCATATGACTATCGGCACAATGATTTACTACTTGGCGCAGTGACCAGCCTTTTGGTCGATACTGTGTATCTAACTGAGTATTGTTTAAGTTTTGTAATTCCTTTGTAATTTTAGTTGGAAAAAATGCGATATCGGAAATACAAATTACAAGCGTCTCATTTGAAATTACTTGAGGCATTATAAATTGACCAATAGGGTATTTTAATTCTTCAATTGTTTTCATTCTGTTTTTTGTAATTCATTTCAGTTAGTTATTGGTTGATCCTATCGTTTCTAGGCTTTTTTTCAGGCGTGTAAGCGGTTTGTTGTTTTTATTGTTAGTTTTTATTTATTAAGTTTTTTGTTTGTCAGTTGTATAAACATTTGTGTCAAATATTTCCATATACAACTCTGGTTTTGGTAGTTTAATAAAACCATACTTTTCGTAAAGCCAATCTGCAGTCGAAGTCAATAAAATCCATCGCCTCAGCCCTTGCAAATTCGGGTGACCCATTACAACGTCCATTAATTTTTTTGAAAGGCCTTGTCCACGGTAATTATGCAAAACGTAAATGTCGCCTAAATACGCAATTGTCGAAAAATCTGATATTATTCTAGCGAATCCAATTTGTTTATTGTTATCAAATAGTCCAAAGTTCAGAGAGTTGTCAATTGAAGTTTTTACTCTGTCAAGAGGAATATTTCCACTCCAACCTGAATATTTGGAAAGGAAGTCGTGGATTGCAGTTATATCCATTTTTGATTTATCTGTCGTAATTGAGAAGGTATCAAAAGTGATTTCAATTGTTTTCATTCTGTTTCTTATAACTTATTTGAGTTAGTAATTGTTTAATCCTGTCTTGAATTGGGGCATTGGTATTTACTTCATCGAGTACCAATGATTTTGCCCATTCAATAAACTCAGGTGTGTGCTGCTCTTTGCGACCTGTTTTAAGATTAATGAATGTGAGTTTAGACCTTAGTATTGCTTTGAGATGTGATTTTGCTTCGTTCATCATTAACACTTCTACATAGAGTGTTTCTCTATCTGCATTTAATAGGGATGATTGAATGATTACGTCTTCTTCAAAGAAAGCAGGTTTTAGGTATTGAATTTCGTGATAGCTGATTACCCAACCTAAGTTGTTTTTGTAATAGCTATTATAATCGAAATTGTAAGCGTCCTTTAAATGATCTTGCCGGGCACTAATCATATAATCTAAATACCGGGCATTGTTTAAATGCCCGAACATATCGCAATCGTGAAAGCGAATGTTGTAATTGGAAGAGGGTGTTTTGTTCATTGTTATTGTTTTAAATGTTTTACCATATACCACGCATCAACATATTTTCCATTGATGATTAAATCTTTTTCAATTAACCCTCCGAGTTTTTGAAAACCTAAGTTCTCGTAAAATTCAATTAATGAAATATGAGATACGATGGAAGAAAGCTGCAATTGTTCGATACCGGGAATTGGTTCAACTATTTTTATTAATTCGGTAACAAGCATTTTAGCTATACCTTTTCCACGGTATTCGGGCTTAACGTAGAGCGAATGCAATGAAGCCCGGTGTCGTGCTTTTGAACGTTGGTCGCGTTTAAACTTGACAAAGCCTACTAATAAGTTTAAATCATTAAATGCGCCCAATGTAAACGCTTCAAGAGGATTGCCCCACTTTTGAATTTCATTTTGGTAATGGAGCAAGATTTTGTTTTCTTCATCTTCAAAGCTATCACTAAAGGCATAAGGAGATTCATAGAGGCTAAATTTCCTCAATACGGAATAATCAATTGCATCATCACTATTTAAAAACCTGATTGTCATTTAGTGTTGTCTTTGTCTTTTAAAAACTCATCTGTAAAATGTGCTCTTGTTTTTTCTTTAGAAAATTTTTCTGCATTGTAAGAGTTTGAATTACCTCTAGGGATTGAGAGGGATTGCCAGTTTTCATTTAAAATCATTTTGCCAATGAATACCATTTGACCAACATGGTACGGGTAATGAGCCAATTGGCGATTGATGGCTTCGGTAACGGTGTGTCCCTGATTACGGATGTAAATAATTTTTTCTAAATCATCTTCTTTAAGGCTTTTCAAAGTATCGAGGAAACATTTCCATCCATCTTCCCAAAGCTTTACAATTGCATCTTTGGTTAACACATCGTTTTCAAATTCGGCATCACGGTTGCGCCATTCTTTTTCGCCATCGGAGGTAAGAAAATCTGTCCAACGAGAAAGCATGTTGCCGCTCAGATGTTTGATGATGGTTGCAATGCTGTTGCTTTCCTGATTAAATTGCCAGGTTAATTTATCATCAGGCAATTGAGCGATTGTTTTATCGCCTAACAATTTGTAATACTCAAATTGTTTTGTAACGCTGTTTAAATAATCTGTTTTCATAGTTTTATTTTTTATGATTAAACGAAGTCTTTCTCTTTTTCACCAGAAATTAAGTTTTGATACAATTCATATGCGCTTCTTTCGACCCAACACTCGGAAAGTTTATTATCTCGAATAGTCCATATTGCAATACCGGTAAACGATATAAATCGGTTATCAGGTTTAAGACCGAAAAGACCATTATTACGACCGGAACAATTCCATCTCGAAACAACTTTATCTCCCTTTTCATTACAGAAAATATCTACACTCTCTGTTTTTGCATCAAGAAGTTGTTGTTGAAATGTACCCACCCAGTTTTTAAATTCGTTTCTTCCCTTTATTTCTTTACCTGCTGTTGTGATACAATAATTCTCTGTCATCAATTCATCAATTGCATCTAAATCGTGAGGATTATGCCAGACACGATTAAAAAACTCTAAGACAAGTTTTTCAGGAATAGGTGCCAGTGAAGTTTTAGATTTATTTTCCATATTATTTTTGTTTTAATTGAAATACTACTGTTGTCTTAAAATTTTTAGATTCTTTATCCATGGACCAACATCCTCTTTGTATTGCTTAGCCATTACTCTACAGATTTGTGCAATGTGATCCAAATCGTGAACTACCCAAGTGGAAATTAATTGAGATACAGTAACTGAGCCTAATTCGGGATGAATGGCTGATTTTGATAATTGTTCATTGGTAATATTTAGAGCAATTAATTTTTCTATTGATGCTAAACGAATTTTTACAAACTCATCTAACAATTGATTTATGGTTTTCCCTTTGCTCTTTTGTAATTGAGCAAACCTATCAAATGGCTCAAAATTTTTAATTACTGAATCAGAAAGCATTATTTCTAATCTAAGTATCCAGTTATATTCATCGCAATGAATTAAATGTCCGATAACATCAAAAGGTGACCATGTATCCCCACCTTCATTTTTATGCGACCAGTTTTCATCAACGTTATACAATATCGAATGAAGTGTTTGCGGTGAACGTTTTAGCAATTCAATTGAATTATTTATAGTGAATGACATAATGAATATATTTAAGGATTAATATTTTTCGATAACAACAGCAGAAGCTCCACCACCGCCATTGCAAATGGCAGCAATACCATATTTTCCACCTTCTTGATTTAAAACTGAAGTAAGTGTGCACATGATGCGCGCACCGGAAGCACCTAATGGATGCCCCATAGCAACTGCACCACCGTAAATATTTATTTTGTTTGCATTAAGCCCAAGTATTTTTTGATTGGCTATAACAACTGCTGCATAAGCTTCATTGATTTCAAAAAAATCAATATCATTTAAAGTAAGATTTGCCATGTGCAAAGCTTTTTTAATTGCTTCGGCAGGAGCAATGGTAAACCACTCAGGGGCTAAAGCAGCATCGGCATAAGCAAGGATTTTTGCAATTGGTTTTAAGTTGTATTTTTCAACGGCTTCTTTTGACGCTAAGATTAATGCGGCTGCACCATCGTTTAGATTACTTGCGTTTGCTGCGGTAATTGCACCATCAGCTTGAAACGTTGGTTTGAGTTTGGAAACTTTTTCAGGAATAATTTTAGAAACATCTTCATCGCTATCAAGAATTAGCTCGTCTAATTTTTGAACTACTTTAAAAGGAATCATTTCGTTTCTGAATTTACCTGCTTTAGTTGCATTGGCTGCTTTTTCATAAGACTGTAATGCGAAAGCATCTTGTTCTTCACGAGAGATGTTATATTTTTTGACACACATCTCAGCAGCATTACCCATGTGAAAACCTTTGTACACATCAGTTAGTCCATCTTTTAAAAGGCCATCAATAAAAGTTTCGTTTCCTAATTTTGTTTGCTTGCGGAGCATAGCGTAATGCGGAGCGTTACTCATGCTTTCCATGCCACCAGCAACTACAATGTTTTCTAAACCTAATTGTATTTGTTGTGCACCGATTATTGCGGCTTTCATTCCTGCAGCACAGACTTTATTTATGGTTGTGCAATCGACCTCATCTGGAATACTTGCAAATTTGGCTGCTTGACGAGCAGGAGACTGACCGAGGTTAGCCGACAAGACATTGCCCATGTAAACTGAATCTATATGCGCAGGATTAAGGCCTATTAAGTGATATGCGTTGCGAATAGCAACTGAACCCAACTCTGTTGCACTTGCGCCCGATAGGTTGCCTAAAAAACCACCTATCGGTGTGCGTTTGGCTGATACGATAAATACTTCTTTCATATTTTTTAGTTTGTTATTAATAGCTTGTTTATTTTAATGATGAAACGCCAGTGAATGATCCAAAGAACTATACCAAATGCACCTGCTATTTGACCGGCAATGTTTGGTACAAAGGATAAGATTTGTGCAATACTCCAACCGATGCCAGTTATCATTCCAAAATCCTTTATGCTCGATAATTTGTTATTGTGTTTCGCTTCTTCTTCTAGTGAATTGGAAATGTTTATCATGATGAAGAAGTCTTCAATGAAATTGAAAGGCATAAGGAACATATACCAAACAGATTTTGGAGTTGCTTTTCTGTTTTGTGGTGCAATTAGTGTTAAGCATTTTTGAAGTGCTTTGCAATAAAATGCAATGGCAAGGAAAAATATAGCAATAAGAATGGCAATGCCAGCAACTCCAATGGATGAAATTGTTTCGAGTGCTCCTGATTTATCGGATGCAGTTAAGTAAGGCAGAATTGCACACAGCAAAATGATTATTGAAAGTGAAAGTTTTATAATTTTGTTCATTGCCATCATTTTAAATTAAATACTCAATTTTTTTACTTGTTCTTCTTTTAAACCTATGATAGGAGGTGTTTCAACATTCAGTAAATTGAGGTAAATGCACAAAGCCCCACGGTGATGTATTTCGTGTAAAAACAATGCTCTTAAAAAATTACCTAACTCAATGTCTTTTCCGTCCAGCGTTTTTACATGTTTGGTTAGATCTTCATCTTTAATTGACTTAAAGATTTGAACTGATTGTTCTGTCATTTGATTGAAGTATGCAACGGTGTTATCATAGGCATCTGCTAATTCTTTACCGCAACCTTTATAAGCTGGCTTATTGCCTTGAGCAACTTCGGCAAATACCCATCTTTCGATGGCAGCAATGTGACGAACTAAATCTCCAATGGTAAATTTGCCAGGCATATATGCCCAGTTGATTTTGTCAGGTGGGATAACCTGAATTACTTTAAGTGTTGCTTGACGCGATTTTTCGTAGTACGAAAGAAAAGCGTTGATTGATTTTATTTCCATTTTTTGTTGTTTTATAAAATATACCGTTCGGTATATTTTGGGGTAAAAAAATTTAGTTCTTTAATTCCCGGATCATCTTTTCCAGAAAATCCATCGATATATTTAATTCCGTTGGTTTACTTGAGACCTTAGCTTGCATAACAGCCCCTTCAGTAAGAGAGATCAGTATGGCTGCAAATTCGGTTGCATTGGTATTTTTCTTTATTTCTTTAGTTTGAATTCCTTTATTAATAATACGCTCAATTGATGAACGCCATAAGCTTAATGCTGCAATGGCCTTTTCTTTGAGCATTGGATGCGTATCATCTGCATCAACAGAAGTGTTTAATACAGGACAACCACCTTTTAAGAAAGATAGCTTTAGAATTTGACGATGTGTTTCGGGATAAACTAAAAGTTTTTGAATTGCAGATTCGCGTTCGCGAATTCTGATAGCAATGTAATTGGTGATATTACCAAAGTTGTATTCGAATGCTGCTAACGCAACCTCGTCTTTATTGTCAAAGTTGCCATATATGGCTCCTTTGGTTAATCCGGTTGCATCTATTATATCCGTAAGCGAAGTGCCAGAATAGCCCTTAGAATTGAAAATAGGGGCTGTTTTTTCGATAATGAATTGGCGTGTGCGTTCAGCTTTGGACATGACTTAAATTAAAAACCAGTACAAATATAATCAAAATATACCAATCGGTATTAAATTAATTAAAATAAATTACATTTGGCAACAAAATGAACTATTCATGTTTAAAATGCCTTTACTTTTAGAAAGCGAAATTGTTTATTTAAAACCATTGAGTGAAGCTGATTACGATGTGCTTTACCAGGTAGCCATTGATTCTGTGCTGTGGGAACACCATCCAATCAGAAACGGATTTACAACTGAAGGCTTTACTAAATTCGTTAGAGAAGCAATTACTATTGGTTCATTAATTATTATTGATAAAAAGAAAAATGAAGTAATTGGTTGTACGAGGATGTATGGTTACAATGAGGAAGAAAATTCAGTTGTAATCGGACATACATTTATTAGCAGGGATTATTGGGGGATTGGATATAATAAAAGCATAAAAAAGCTGATGCTTGATTATGCTTTTACACAGGTAGCTAAAGTTGTTTTTTATGTTGTAGAAAACAATATTCGTTCACAAAAAGCACTTGAGAAAATTGGAGCAGTTGCCAAAGGCAACATTATAAGAAACTACGAAGGTAATGAACTCAAGTGCATTTTGTTTGAGATTGAAAAAGGGAAGCAGCTTTGTTAAGCTTCCCTTACAAAACCGAGTTTTAAACCTTCATTGTCATTCATTTTGTTTTTCAATATTTGCATTTCAGCACTAATGCGCTTTGGTAAAATCTTACCGTAAATTTGAGTAGTGCGTGTTGAAGCATGTCCCAACATGCCAGAAGTGGCCTCTAAGGAAATTCCATTTTGCAAACACACTGTTGTAGCAAAAGTATGACGGGCTAAATGGTGCGTGAGATTTTTGCTGATGTTGCATATATCAGCAATTTCTTTTAAGTAAGAATTGAAGCGCTGATTGGTAAGCATTGGCAATAATGTACCGTTTGCTTTTGCTTTAGGATGCTCTTTGTACCTTTCAATTATTTCTAATGCTTTTGGCAAAAGAGGAATCTGTGCTTTCACATTTGTTTTTTGACGGCTTATAGTTAGCCACATTTCACCATCAATGCCTCTGTTCATATCGTCAGGTTTCAAATTATATGCATCTGCGAAAGCTAATCCTGTATAGCAGGAAAAAATAAATAAATCCCTTACTGTGCGAAGCGAGGCGTTGTGAATGTCTTTTTTTTCAATTATGGCTAATTCGGTTTCGGTTAAGAATCCTCTTTCTTTACGAATGAATTTAGGTTTGAATTTTATAAATGGATCTTGTTTCAACCAATCATTACGAACTGCCATTGAAATAATTTTCCGGAATCGTTCGATATGTTTCATTACTGTATTGTTTCCGCAAGGTTTTTGATTTTCACCCGGAACATGACTACGTAAAAACATTTCGAACTCCGTTAAAAATTTATAGTTAAGCTGACTTAAATAAATATCTGTTGTGCCTTTTTTCTCTTTTAAAAACTCGGCAACATATTTTTTTGTGGTGTAATAGTTTTTCGCTGTGCCCCAGGTTAAAGTATCAAGCATTGATTTATTGTGATACTCGATGACATCTAACAAGGATTTTTGATTAGGATCATCCCCAAGGAAAGCTTGCTTAATTGCTAATGCGGTAATGAGTTTTTTGTCGATTTGCATTGCGCGATAACAATTGTGTAACTCAGTACGAACTTCTGCAATGTAATTGTTGAGTGATTTGGTTTCGTGGTCGGTTCCGGAAACAGTTTCTTTTGCGCTGTTCCATTTAGCAACCGGCACTCTTTTCTTAAGGGAAATTTCTTTTCTGATGCCATCTACGGTAACACGCACAACTAATGGTGCAGTTCCGTCTTTTTCAAATTGCGTACGTACGCAAAATAAAATACCGAATGAATTTGTTGTCCTCATTTTCTAAATGTTTAAGGGGTTTGACATTTAGTCCCTTTTAAGACTTGTTTCAAACCATATTAAACTAAATCAAACTGATGGAAATCATTGGTAAACAATGCTTTTCATCTAATTAGGGACTAAAAATAGAATTTTAAAATAGTCCCTGAATTAGTCCCAATTAGAATGGATTTCTTTGATTTATTATGAAGCACATAAAACAAAAAAACCAGTAAACTCGTGTGGTTTACTGGTTTTGATTCGAGTTTGATTAACTCTTAGTCGGGGTGGCCAGATTCGAACTGACGACCTCCACATCCCAAATGTGGCGCGATACCGGGCTACGCTACACCCCGAAACCTCATTAAAAATGAGAGTGCAAATATAAGATTTTTTCTAATTCAACAAGAAAAAAAATTATTTTTTTGCGTCGGCTAAAAACTGTGCTAATCCTTTATCTGTTAATGGATGATTTAATAAAGCCGATATAGCACTTAACGGCGCAGTAATCACATCAGCACCAATTTTAGCACATTCAATAATGTGCATTGGATGACGAACGGATGCAGCTAATATCTCAGTATCAAAACCATAATTATCATATATCATTCTAATATCTGCAATCAAATCCATCCCATCTTGGCTAATATCATCTAATCTACCAACAAAGGGAGAAACATACGTTGCACCAGCTTTTGCTGCTAATAAAGCTTGCCCTGCCGAAAATACTAAAGTACAATTGGTTTTAATGCCTTTATCTGTAAAATATTTAATAGCTTTTACTCCTTCTTTTATCATCGGAATTTTAACAACGATGCGTGGATGCAATTCTGCCAACAGTTCGCCTTCCCTCACCATACCCTCAAAATCTGTAGAAATAACCTCAGCACTTACATCGCCAGTTACAATGTTACATATATCTACATAGTGTTTTAAGATATTATCCTGCCCTTTAATACCTTCTTTGGCCATTAATGAAGGGTTTGTAGTTACTCCATCTAAAACTCCTAAATCTTGAGCCTCTTTAATTTGAGCTAAGTTTGCTGTATCAATAAAAAATTTCATAGTGGTTATTTTTTTGTGTAAATTTAGGATAAGTAAAAAGCATAAAAAAATTTTGTTTGTACTTTGTTTAAAGTTTATTTAAGTTTATAATCTAATGGGTAAAAAAAAGATAGTTGTTTTTAGTGGTGCTGGTATGAGTGCCGAAAGTGGCATTAAAACCTTTAGAGACAGTGGTGGACTTTGGGAACAATACAATATAGAAGAGGTGGCTACACCAAATGCATGGAAAAAAAACCCTTCTCTAGTACTTGATTTTTATAACCAACGAAGAAAACAAATATTACATGCCAAGCCCAATGAAGCGCATTATTTAGTGGCTGACTTGCAAAATGATTTTGATATTCAGGTAATAACACAAAATATTGATGATTTACATGAAAGAGCAGGAAGTCAAAAAGTATTGCACTTACATGGCGAAATTCTTAAATCTCAAAGTACAGCAAATGCCTCTTTAACTTATCCTATACACACCGAAGAACTAAAAATGGGTGATACATGCGAACTTGGTTCGCAACTTAGACCACACATTGTTTGGTTTGGTGAAGCTGTACCCGAAATGGCAACAGCATCTCGTGTAGTTGAACAAGCTGACATCTTCATTACAATTGGAACTTCATTAAATGTTTATCCTGCAGCTAATCTTATTCATGAAGCGCCACAGCATATCGCAAAGTATTTAATTGATCCAGGGAATTTTAATTTAGACTACATTAAAAATTTAAACTTTATACAAGCTACCGCCAGTGAAGGATTAAAAATTCTTCGCCAAAAATTATATGAACTTGCTTAATTTATATTCAATTTATGAGTCACTCTAATACTGTAAAATGTCCACATTGTAAAACTGAATTTCAATTAGGTGAAGCAATTTCTTCTGAGATAGAAGCTAATATCAGAGCCCGTTATGTTGAACGATTTAATAAAGACCAAAAAGAACTTTCTGACTCAAAAAGAAAATTAGATTTACAAATTGAAGAATTAAAAAAACAACAAGAAGAACAGCAACGTATAATTGATGAAAAAGTAAAATTGCAAAAAGCTGTTCTAGAACAAGAAGCTATTAAAAAAGCTGCAACTGAGATGAGCACTCAAATGGATTTCTTAACTAAAGAATTAGCCGAGAAAGAAAAAAAGATAAAAGAAAGTCAAGCTAAAGAACTCGAAATTTTATTAAAAGAAAAAGCATTTAAAGAAAAGGAAGAAGAATTTGAAATCACACTCCAAAAGAAACTTCAGGCCGAAAGAGAATTACTCAGCGAAACTATCAAAAAACAAGAACAGGAAAAAAATGCAATAAAAGAGAAAGAATTTCAACTACAATTATTAGAAGCCAAAAAACAGTTAGAGGATCAGAAAAAACTAACTGAAGAAATGGTACGAAAGCAAGAACAAGGCTCTATGCAATTACAAGGTGAGGTTCAGGAACTAGCACTTGAAGAACTATTACGTTTAACTTTCCCATTTGATATAATTGAAGAAGTTGGGAAAGGTGTAACTGGCGCTGATGTAATTCATACCGTAAAAAACACTTTTGGGCAAGTGTGTGGTAAAATAATTTATGAAAGCAAAAATACCAAAACTTTTAGTAGCGACTGGATTGACAAACTAAAACAAGACATGAGGTCAACTCAAGCAGATATTGCTATTATTGTTACCAAAACAATGCCAAAAGACATGGATAAATTTGGATTAAAAGATGGTATTTGGATTTGCAATTTTACCGAAATAAAATCGGTAGCGTTTATGTTAAGAGATAGTTTAATTAAAATTTATGCGGCTCATGCCTCTCAAGAGAATAAAGGCGATAAAATGAGTATGCTTTATAGTTACTTAACGGGTACCGAATTTAGACAACAAATAGAAGCCATTGTTGAGGGCTTTATGGAATTACAAAATGGCATACAAAAAGAAAAAATTGCTATGCAAAAAATTTGGAAAGAACGTGAAAAACAACTTGAACGTGTTTTATTAAACACGTCTAATTTCTATGGTTCTGTAAAAGGCATTGCAGGAAATGCCATTGGAGATATCAAACTACTAGAACTTGATAGTGGCGAACAAACTGAGTAAGAAATTGTAACTTATTCCGACTTTAAAATACGCCATTGCTTTTTAGCAATACCATTATCTATATTTAAAAAATAAATTCCTTTATTTAAAGTAGATGTATTAATTGTAGTTCGTAACACCTGTTGTTGCAAGGTAATTACTTCATTTCCTAAAACATCCGTAATAATTACATCATAAGGCTGACGACTATCTTCCTTAATGTATAAAACATTTGTTAGAGGATTTGGGTAAATCATTACTTGCATAAGTAAAGATTCATTAATACCAGCCGTTGTTTGTTGATGTATTACACCCACTGCATCTAAATCAAAACCACTACTGCCAAAAGCAGTAGGCCAAGGATCATTAACTTTTCTATTGTTAACATCTCTCGTACAATACTGGTTCTGCATACAACCCACCACATCTATAATTTTCACATGGGTAATGGCTTGTTTGTTTAACAATGGCGTATCGGTTATATCTTCTAAGCTAAATGGTGTTCCATAATTAGCTCTGTATTTTCCGGCTAGGTTATGTAATTTAGTTGGGTCAGTAGCTCCAAAACTACCTGTTTGAAGGCTTGTATCTGTGAGGCTACTTGCTGGAAATCTATAAAAATGTTCGCCATCACTACTTACTTCTACAAAAGCTAACTCTAAAAATGTGTCGCTAAAACTATTTTCAAACACTGCAAAATCTGGTCCTGGCAAATCCATGATTGGACTTGGAAATTGCAACACAGCATAACCAGCATCTCCAAGACTTACAACTCCTGTAGTACCAGCAATTCCATAAGCACAAGTACTATCACCTACATTAACATATCCTAAACTTGGATTGGAAATATCTTGATATCCTTTATACACACGAGCCGAATTAGCCCAAGCCACAAATGCCGAACTATCTTTATACATAGCCGTTGTGCCTGTTATACCCACGCCTGGAGCATATTGAGCAAATAAATGTGATGTAACACTTAATGTAATACTTAAAAAAGAATTAAATATGTAACGAGTCATTTTAAATGGTACAATGCCTTTTGTGAACCTTGCATCCGAGGTTCTAAACATTGATTTATTGGTAGGTCTTCTGACTTGTTATTGTTGAACCGTCTTCCCATTTTAATAAAAAAACAGTGACTTTAAGGAGGCTCAACACATAAAATAACTTACAGCTGCGGGCACAGTATTGGATTTTCACCAAATTCCCTTCACCAACGCTACAAATATACATTTTATATGACACAAAGTCGCAAAATTTTATTGGCACAATAATCGTATATTGTAGGACGAAATTATAAGCCTTGTGGACATGAAGATTTTTGGAGACCCTGATAAATTACCATTTGAAACGATTATTGATGACGATAGCGATTTTATACCTCTTCTTTCTCCTGAAGATGAAGACAGTATGAATGCCGAAAAAATACCTGATATTCTGCCAATTTTACCGCTTAGAAATACTGTTTTATTTCCAGGCGTGGTCATTCCAATTACAGTAGGTAGAGATAAATCGATTCACTTAATAAAAGAGGCTTATAAAGGCGACAAAACTATTGGAGTAATTACACAAAAAAATGATGCCATCGAAGACCCTAACACCAATGATTTATATAGTGTAGGAACGGTGGCTCATATCATGAAAATGTTACGGTTACCCGACGGAAACACCACAATTATTATTCAAGGAAAAAAAAGATTTAAGATAAAAGAATTTGTACAGTCTGAACCCTACTATAAAGCCACAACCGAACGATTTGAAGAAACACGTCCCGAAAAAGGGGATAAAGAATTTCAAGCCATTGTATCCAATTTAAAAGATACAGCCATTCAAATTATTCAAAAATCACAACATATCCCAAGCGAAGCTAGTTTTGCACTTAATAACATCGAAAGTCAAAACTTTATGGTGAATTTTATTTCATCAAATATGAATGCTACTTCGGCCGAAAAACAAAAATTATTGGAGGTAGCTAATTTAAAAGAACGTGCTACGCTGGTGTTAGCCCACATTACCAAAGATTTACAAATGTTGGAGCTAAAAAATCAGATACAAAACAAAGTAAAAACGGATTTAGATAAGCAACAACGCGATTACTTTTTACACCAACAAATAAAAACCATACAAGAAGAGCTTGGTGAAAAAAGCCACGAACAAGATATTGAAGAATTAAAAACACGAGCTAAGTCTAAAAAATGGAATAAAGAAATTGCTGAAGTGTTTGAAAAACAAGTGGCCAAGCTAAGCCGTATGAACCCTCATACACCTGATTTTGGTATTCAAACTAATTATTTAGAACTACTTCTTGATTTACCTTGGAATGAGTACACCGAAGATAATTTTGATTTAAAACACGCCGAAGATGTTTTAAACGCCGATCATTTTGGACTAGAAAAGGTAAAAGAGCGCATCATCGAGCACTTAGCGGTTTTAAAATTAAAAGGAGATTTAAAAGCACCTATTCTTTGTTTGTACGGACCTCCAGGCGTTGGAAAAACTTCACTTGGAAAAAGTATTGCAAAAGCTCTAAATCGTAAATACATTCGAATGAGTTTGGGTGGTTTAAAAGATGAAAGAGAAATAAGAGGTCATCGTAAAACCTATATTGGTGCAATGCCTGGCCGTATCTTGCAAAACATTAAAAAAGTGCAATCATCTAACCCCGTTTTTATCTTAGATGAAATTGATAAAGTAGGAAATGATTATCATGGCGATCCATCATCGGCATTACTCGAAGTATTAGACCCCGAGCAAAATACCACATTTTACGATAATTTTTTAGAAAATGATTATGATTTAAGTAAAGTAATGTTTATTGCTACATGTAATAATTTAGCCACTATACAACCAGCCTTAAGAGATAGAATGGAAATTATTGACGTGAGTGGTTATACAGTAGAAGAAAAAATTGAGATTGCCAAACAACATTTACTTCCAAAACAAATAGAAGAAAACGGATTAAAAAAACAACAACTTAAACTCTCGGATAAATTAATTGAGTTTATCATTGAAAATTATACCGCCGAGAGTGGCGTTCGAAATTTAGAAAAACGTTTATCAAAAATAGCACGTTATGTAGCGGTTCATGTTGTAAAAGAACAAGCCCTACCAAAACTAACCGAACAAGAAGTTACAAAAATATTGGGTCCCTCGCACGAAAAAGCCAAATACCAAGGCAATGATGTACCAGGTGTAGTTACAGGTTTGGCTTGGACTCAAGTAGGTGGCGATATTTTATTTATTGAAACCAGTTTATCAAAAGGCAAAGGCAATAAACTAACCCTAACTGGAAATTTGGGTGAAGTAATGAAGGAAAGTGCAACCCTCGCTCTTGAATTTATTAAAGCCCATAATGATGAGTTAAACATAGCTGCTGATGTATTTGAAAATTACAATATTCACATTCATGTTCCTGAAGGTGCTACACCAAAAGATGGCCCAAGCGCCGGTATTGCCATGCTTACTTCATTAACCTCGGCATTAACTAAACGCAAAGTAAAAAAACAGTTAGCCATGACAGGAGAAATTACCTTACGAGGAAAAGTGTTGCCTGTGGGAGGCATTAAAGAAAAAATACTAGCCGCTAAGCGTGCTGGTATTAAAGAAATTATACTGTGCGAAGACAATAAAAAAGATGTGGAGGACATTAAACCAGAATATTTAAAAGGACTTTCTTTTAAATACGTAACTCAAATGACCGAAGTATTACAACTGGCTTTACTTAAATAAGCATTCTTAAAATCCTTCCCTCATTCAAAACACACTTTCACTCAAAGTGTGTTTTTTTATTTTACATAAAAAAGCCGATTAATTCCACTATTTTTAAGATGAAAACCCTGTAATAGTTTTAAATACAATGCTTTTAATAAATAGCCTTATTTCACACTTGTATTAAATCATTTATTAGCTTAACTTAGAGAAATAGAAAAATGGCATTTATTTTGCTACAATTTTAACATTAATTTAACAACTTCTCTATGAAATTATTTTTACTCAGTTTTTTTATTGTTTTAGTAGGATTTTCGAAGGCTCAAACTCAAGTGGCCTTACCATCAGAAAATTTAAAAATAAATAAATATACCATCACGCTATCGGTTAGTGTGGTAAGCAACGCACAGGCTACAACCGATTATGTAAAAAGAATTTGTGCGGCCGAGCAAGTTAGATTTAATACCTCACCCGAAAAATTTGAAGTATTAACTTTTCGCGATCTTCAATACAATATTATTGAAGGAAAATTACAAAAAAATGCAACCCCACTTAGTAGTTTAGTATTAGAAGGAAAAGTGAAGTACGAACCAAGTGCCACTGCAACAACAAACCAAACTGAATAAGATTATAAAACGATGAGTTATTTAAAGAAAAAATATTTTATGAAAAACATTATATATTTAATCTTGTGTTGTGGTTTCAATTTAATGTTGAATGCACAAAGTACCACCATTATTGACCCAAGCGCTTCCTCAAGCCCTAATGGTAGTTTTGAAAATGCTACATCCTCACTCGCAGCCAACGGATGGACAGCCGTAAATGATGGTAACAATTACTGGGTAGTTGGAACTACCACTTTTAATAGTGGTGCTAAGAGTGCTTATATCTCAACTAACGGAACAAATAATAATTATAACAACAGTAGCGCTCGTGTATCTCACTTTTATAGAGATGTTACCTTCCCAGCAGGGCAAACTTGTATTACATTGAGTTTTAATTGGAAAGGAAGAGGTGAATCTTGTTGTGATTTTTTAAAGGTGTATTTGGTTCCAACAACAACTACTCCATCTGCAGGTTCAGAATTAGCTTCTGGACAAATTGGAGTTACATATAATAACCAAAACACTTGGCAAACTGCTACAATAATTATTCATGATGACAATGCAGGAACCACTAAACGCCTCGTTTTTAGCTGGAAAAATGATAATAATACAGGTAATAATCCTCCTGCTGCAGTTGATAATATTTCATTAATTTCAGACACACCTCCTTCAAGTACAGCACCATTTACCACAAATTTTGAAACTACTTGTACTGGCTGGAATTTAGTTAACGGCTCTGAAACCAACCAGTGGACTTTAGGTACAGCCACTAATAATGGAGGAACAAGTTCAATCTATGTTTCAAATGATGGAGGAGCCAGCAATAATTATGTAAATACTACAAGTGTAACACATTTTTATAGAGATGTAACCTTTCCTGCTGGGCAAACTTGTATTAATTTATCATTTGATTGGAAAGGAAGAGGCGAGGTAGGATATGATTTCTTAAAAGTATATTTAGTTCCAACCTCAACTACACCTGTAGCAGGCACTCAACTTAGTGCAGCTAACCAATTAGGTACTGAATATAGTAACCAAAGCACATGGCAAACTCAAAACTTAAACATACCAGGAACGAATGCTGGTACTACTCAAAGACTCGTTTTTAGTTGGACAAATGATGGAGGAATAAGAACAAACCCTCCCGCAGCGGTTGATAATATCGCTATCAATACATCCTCTCCTACTGCACCATCGTGTGCTACTTATATATCTCCTGCAAACGGTTCTACAACTTGTCCCAGCTCTCAAACTTTATCTTGGAATGCAGTAACATCAACTTGTGGTTCTATCACTTATGATGTTTATTTTAATAGTGGCACAACGGCAACTACATTGGTTTCTGCAGGGCAAGCAGGCACTACATACAATACGGGTGCTTTAACAAATGGAACCTATGCTTGGCGTATTGTTCCAAAAACAGGCACTTTAACTGCAAGTGGCTGTAGCACTTATACATTTAGTGTAAATGGCGCATCTAATGATTTACCATGTAATGCGACTAGCATAACCATAGGTAACATTGCTTCGGGAGATAACTCATGTTCGTCTAATACGGGAGAACCAAGTACGCCTAGTTGCTGGACTACTGGAAATGTTAATACGGTATGGTATTCATTTGTTGCACCTGCCTCTGGTAGCGTAAAAATAAGAACCGCAGCAATTGGATTAACAACAACTCAAATTGCTTTATATAGTGGCACATGTGGTTCAGGAATGACTGAAGTTAGTTGCAACACAAATGCGCCTTCCTGTGGTGGAACTTCTTTACTAACTTCCGAAATCACACAAACTGGTTTAACTGCTGGTAATACCTATTATATCGCTGTTGATGGAAAAAATAATAATAAAGGCACTTTTGCTATTACTGTAGTAGAAGGTTCATCTTCTTATCCAACTGAATCAGGACAGGCATGCGGTAGTAGCATTGCTGTGTGTAACTCAACTCTAAGTGTCGGTAATCCTGGATACCAAGGTATTGGTTTTACTTGCGATAATAATGGTACAGGAAACTGTACTAATGGAGAAAGAGGTTCGGTTTGGTACACCATTAATATTCAAAATAACGGAAATTTAAACTTTATAATTAAAGCCAATGATTACAATGCAGGATCACCAGGTGCAGAAACCGATTACGATTTTATTTTATGGAAAATAGGAGGAACTGGAGCTACCAATTGTGCAGGCATAGCTTCTGGTGCAGCCCCAGTTAAATGTAATTATGGAAGTGATGGTGTAACAGGTTTATCTAGTACAGGAAATGCGCCTCCGCCATATAGTAGTGTGTTTAATGATGATTTTGAAACTCAACTTGCAGTAACAGCAGGCGATGTTTATTTATTGCTGGTTAATAATTATAGTAATAGTACTTCAGGTTTTTCTCTTGATTTTACTAATACTGCTGCAGGAGTTATTAATTATTCCCCTCCTACTTCTATTGTGTGGACAGGCGGAGCGAACTCTACTAGCTGGACAAACTCTACTAACTGGGGTGGATGTACAACTCCAGCTTGTGGCATAAATGCTGCAATTTCAACAGGATCATCATACCAACCAGTTGTTACAGCGGCTATGGGAACAGTGGTGGTAAATAATTTTACCATTGATCCAGGCGCATCACTTACACTTAATGCAGGCGCCACACTTAAAGTATGTGGTAATTTTACTAATAACGGAACCATCAATGCAGATCCAACTTCTACAATTATTTTTAATGATGATGCCACACATAATTTAAATGGTACTTTATCAGGAGCAAGTGCATTAGGTAATGTTATTATTACCGATGTGGCAGGAGGAACAAATTGTACAATTAATGCTAACTCAGCTATTGAAATAAAAGGTAATTTAACGATAAGCAATGCTACAAGCATCTTAAATCTAAATAATAATAATTTAACCCTTGGTGGTAATTTAATTAATGCCTCTGGCGCAAATACAATTTTAAATATTACTGGTTCAACTCTTACATTTAACGGAGGTGGCGCACAAGTGTATAATCCTAATAATTTATCAGCTACACCTAGTCTTACTTTAGGAAGTGTAGTCATGAACAATTCGGGAGCGGGCGTAACTATTTCAACTACTAATACACCAAACATGATACTTGGCACAAGTGGCGTATTAACACTTACCTCTGGTAAAATTATCACCCCTGGTAATCAAGAAGTAGTAGTTACCAACACATCGCCAGCAGCCGTTAGTACAGGTAACACAAATAGTTTTGTGCAAGGTAATTTACGTCGCTATTTAGCGGCGGGTGCTACTGGTTCTTTTGATTTTCCAGTTGGACATGCAACACCAGGTTACGAAAGAGCAAATGTTAATTTCACATCTGCTGCCGCTGCAGGAGCTATCAATTTACTAGCTCGATTTGACACTTGGGGCGGAGCTTGGCCAATGCCTGGAGCACCTAATTGGAACGAATGTAGCACAGTATATAACGATCCTTATTTGAATAATGGATACTGGACTATTAATGCGTCAGCTGTAAGTACAGGCAGTTACAACTTAACATTATACAACACAGGCTATACAACTTCTAGTGTGGGATTCTCTATTGCTAAAAGCCCTTCTGCTGCCCCAGCTTGGGCAATTAGTGGAAACTGCGTGGCTAGTCCTGTAACTGCTGTTGTAAGAAATGCAATGTCTGGTTTTTCTAAGTTTGCTACTATTCAAGGTAGCACACCTCTTCCTGTTCAATTAATTTCGTTCACTGGTAATAATGAAAACACCTATAACTTAATTGAATGGAAAACAGCAGTAGAAGAAAACTTTAGACATTATGAACTCGAAAGTTCTGCAGATGGAATTAATTTTAAGCAAATAAAAATTGTAAATCCAATTGGTAACTCTACTAGCATTAATACCTACGAATATTTAGATTTTGATTTTTATCGTCCTATAACATACTACCGTTTAAAAATGGTTGATTTAGACTATACTTACAAATATAGTTCTATAATAAGCATAGATAACACTAGTAAAAATAAGCCTACTGTTTTAGTTTACCCAAATCCAGCTAATGCAGATTTATATATTAATGTTTCTGGAACAAACGATGAAATAATACATATTCAAGTAACTGATATTTACGGACGACTTGTTTACACCAACGAAGTAAATTTGTTACAAAATGGTAACAATGTTTATTTAAACACTTCTGATTTTGCAACAGGCACTTATTTAATTACTGTTTCTAATAATGAATCGATACACGAAAATGTAAAGGTTATTATTAATCACAATAAATAAGCTGTAACTATCCCTCGGTAATTTTCTGAAGACTAATTTGAGTTATCACAAACTGTTTATTTGAACAGCATTTATTACGTCATTTTTTCTTTCCTAGCTTATCTTATGAAGCCCCCTATAAAAGCGAAAGTCTCGGCCACTACTCCGAGACTTTCTAACCAATTAATCTAGAACAAAACTACACTAAAACTTACTACCAACAGTAACTGCAATAGTCGTGCCAAAGTTTTTAAAGCTAGAAGCATCAACGTATGAAGCGCCATACATATAATAAGTTTCAGTGCTTATAGACCTAGTAAAAGACATATCTACATAAAATTTATCTTTTCTAAATCCAACACCACCTGTATAAAATGTTCTCACTAAATCGCCTTGAAACATATCACCAAATGGACTTCCATACATGGCATAGCCAAGACGAATATAAAATGGGTTCAAATTAGCTTCTGCCCCAACTCTTAAATTTCCAGTTTGTGTATATTTCGATCTAATAACTTGGTTTACACCTGTAAATTCCTGTGGCGAACTTTGCAAGTTAGCTTGTCCATAATTAATTAAATCATAATCTACATTTAATACCCCATATTTTTGATTTATGAACGCAATACTACCTGTAACCTTCATTGGAGTAATTATTTTATAATTAAATCTTCCGCCATTATCAGGAGGGTATTGTGTTGTAAAAGAACCTCCTTCATCATAATTCGCTGTCATTTTATACATATAAGTATCAGTAAGACTATATACTGTAGGCGTTTGAAAACTAGCACCTAACCTTATAAAATCAGCTGCCCGATAAATAACTCCCAATTTTAAATTGTATCCAGAGCCTGTAGTTTTAAATGTTTCTTGATAAGCCATGTTTTTAAAACCGCCTACGCCTACACTTGGATAGGTGTATGCCGTATTATTAGAGGCTTTTAAAGAATCTTTATCATCTGTTTCGCCATAAATTGAATTATAATTAAAAGTTAAGTATGGAATACCTAAAGTAGCACCAACATATAATTTATCTTTATAACCAAACGCATAATTAAAACACCATTCATTAATTTTTCCTAATGTTTCTATTGTTTTAGTTTGAAGCAAATCATATTTTGAATTGATAATACTTGCATACTTATTAGTTAAAGTATCTGTCATATCAATTAAATAATTATCATACGCCATACCCGAATAAGAATTATCTAAATTGGAAAGACTTTTACCATTGGCATTGGCTAAAAATTCATTAGCAATACTTTTTTGATTAGATCGCCCTGAGATACTAATATTACTTGCAAAGTTGGCAATTTGGTTACATGAAATACCTACAGCATTATGATACTCTTTATTAGATCTAGCATCCCATGCACCTACAAGACTAATGCCATCAAATGGTAAATTAACTTTTAAACTTTTATTAGAAGTGCCATTATGTATTGCATCTACTGAAAAAAATCTCAATCCTACTGATAAGTTAATATCTCCTTTTCGATACAAACCAATACCTGCTGGATTTATCCCCATACAAGCACCATCGGCACCTAAGGCTCCAAATGAACCTGCCATAGCTTTACTGCGTGATGTGCCTCCAAAATAAGTTTGCGAATAACGTATGGCATCAATATCATTTTGAGCCACAATAGAAAGTGACAACAAGCTAAATGCTGTTACTGAAAAAAATAATTTCATGTTTTAAAATCTCTAAAAAATTAACGGGGAATTTTGTTTATTATCTAGGACGGTGTCCTCCTCCACTACCTCCCGAAGAACCACTTTTAACACCACCGCTTCCTCCACTATTCCATCCTCCGCCACCATTAATTGGAGCACTTGGTGTTTGTCTTACAGGTGCTTCATAACGCGGTGTTTCTATTTGTTGTTTTACAGGTTGTTCGTATGATTTAACTGGAGTTTGTTTTACCGGCATGTCATTTCTTGAAGGCACTTCAGATTGTTTAACTGGAGCTTCCTTAACAGGATTATTTCTTACAGGATAATTTGTATTTGGTTGGTTATTTCCAGCATCAGGAATTGTAGAAACACCTGTATTAACATCAGTAGCTTTTACTGTATTATTTTTCACAGGATAATTATTTCTAGTAGGTGTTGTATTATCTGGGAAAGAAGACTTTACCGGAGTTGATACATTTCCTTGCGAAACAGGTTTAACGCCTCCAGTCCCGTTTAATCCTCGTACTGGTTGATTATCTACATCGCCAAAATCAGGACGTACTTCTTGAGCCGATGCCATAGAATGAATGTACTGATCAACAACCGACTCTTTTCTAGCAGGCATATTTTCTATACCAGGGTTAGATTCTCTTCTTCCATTACCTCCTCCATGTGATGAACGTGGGCCGTAAGTATAACTGCTGTTTTTATCATAATAATTATAATATCCCCAACCATTATAATACGGAGAATAGTAGCCGTAACCATAGTATGGATAACCATAACCATAGCCGTAATAAGGATAACTATAATACCCATAAGGATTATAATATGGATTACCATAGCCGTAATAGTTTCCATATAATCCATTATTGTATCCAGCAGCATAACCAGCCATATATGGATTATAGCCACTATAACATCCAAATTGATTACCATAACCCCAACCCCAACTATTATAGAAAGTAACAGATGGATTGTAACTATAATAATTATAACTAGGTCCCCACCATGAATATCCATTATAAACACTTACCCCATAAGTATATGGATTACCTGTGTACCAATATGAGTTGGTGTAATAATTATTATAATAACTTAAGCCATTTATATTTCGGTTAAAGCGTTTAATACGAGTAGCGTATTCGTAATCATAATAATCATCAGCATTATAGTCTTTATACTTATAAGCTGGATTAGCATCATCTTTTTCCTTTTGAATTCGTGCAATTTCTGCTAATGAATCATTCCGGCGCTTGTCGGCCGCTGCTTTAGCAAGGCGTTTTTCTTCTTTAATTCTATTTTCCTCTGCTCTTGTAACCGCTGGAACAGCATAAACATCATCTACATAAGAGCTTGTCCCCAATTTTTGGTTAACGCATGAAGAAAGTATCATCATGGTTGTTGCGCCTAATAATGTAAATAAATTTTTCATTTTTATAGTTTTTAAATTATTGGACTTAAACTTCCAATAAAAGTTTAAATTTGCACGGGGATGCACTGGTAAAGATACCAAAATAAGTGCCAACAAATTTATTAAAAATACAATTTAACATTTGTTAAGTAAGATGAGTAAAGAACTAACATCTAGAAAAGAAGATTATAGTAAATGGTACAACGATATAGTTGTTAAAGCTGATTTAGCTGATCACTCGGCTGTAAGAGGTTGCATGGTAATAAAACCTTATGGCTACGGTATTTGGGAAAAAATGCAACAAGCTCTTGATAAAATGTTTAAAGACACAGGACATGTAAATGCCTATTTTCCATTATTTATACCAAAAAGTTTATTTGAAGCTGAAGAAAAAAACGCTGAAGGTTTTGCAAAGGAATGTGCTGTGGTTACGCATTATCGTTTAAAAACTGATCCAAACAACAAACAAAAACTTATTGTTGACCCTGAAGCAAAACTTGAAGAAGAATTAGTTGTTCGTCCTACTAGTGAGGCAATCATTTGGAACACG
>JADLER010000008.1 GCA_020846025.1 Bacteroidia bacterium
CCGAAACAACCAAAATGACTTTTGGTTTTGGAATTGTTTTCCCAATTTCTCTAAATCCTCTTACAAATTCATTCTCTTCTATAGCATTCATTGGGCTGCCATGCCCCAAAAACAAAACTGGCATCATTTCTGAAACAATTGGTAAGTTATTACTTAAAGTATTTAATGAATTTAGTTTCATAGCATAATATGATAGTGGTGATACACAAAGTAGTTTTAAAAAATCAGAACGAGTCATGATTGTCTTTAATGGTTAAACGTTTTTATTTGAGGTAAAAACTCTAAAGCGCTCAATCACTTGTTGCATATCATCAGGTAATTCACTATTAAAAAATATAGGCTCCTTAGTAATTGGGTGTGTTATTCCCAATGTTTTAGCGTGAAGAGCTTGACGTGGTAAAATCTCAAAACAATTCTCGATAAACTGCTTATACTTATTACCATGTTGACCTTTTAGAATTTTATCGCCGCCATATTCATTATCATTAAATAAGGGATGACCAATATGTTTCATGTGAACTCGTATTTGATGTGTTCTGCCGGTTTCTAATTTACATTCAACCACTGTTACATAACCAAATCGCTCTAATACTTTATAGTGTGTAATGGCATGTTTGCCGTGGTCGCTATTTGGGAATGTAGCCATTACTTTTCTGTTTTTTAAATCACGCGCTACATTCACATTAATGGTTCCTGCATCGTCTTTGACATCGCCCCACACAATAGCAATATATTTTCTATCTAAATTTCTATCAAAAAAATCTTTAGCTAATCGTGTCATAGCCAACTCTGTTTTAGCAATAATAATAATACCTGATGTGTTTTTATCTATACGATGCACTAAGCCAGGGCGATTAATTTCTAAGTTATCGGCTAATTTTTGTTTAGAAGTAGGTAAATTATTAAAGCGATAAGCTAAGGCATTAACCAAAGTCCCAGTGTAATGTCCATAAGCTGGATGCACTACCATACCAGGTTCTTTATTCACTACACACACAAAATCATCCTCATAAACTACATTGATTGGAATATCCTCAGCAACAATTTCAATTTCACGGGGCGGATTAGCCATTAAGATTGAAATTTCATCAAAGGGCTTAATTTTATAACTTGATTTAACTGGCTTTTTATTTACCAAGATGGTTTCTGCATCGCAGGCTTGTTGTAATTTAGTACGTGTTGCATTTTGAATACGAATCATTAAGTATTTATCAATTCGCATCATCTCTTGCCCCTTCTCTACAATAATATGATGGTGTTCATATAATTCCTTTTCATCCTCATTATGAGAACCTATCTCATCAACATCATCTGTCATTTTATCTTGAGATAATTAGTTTTTGTGAACTAACGTTTATAGAACTTCCTTTAATTTGCACAAAATACACACCATTCTTTAAATTAGAAATAGGTATTATACTGTTTTGGTTAGTTAATTCTTCATTTAATACAATCTCCCCTAACACGTTTACAATTTGTACACTAGCCTGTTTTAATTCAGCTATAAAAGGAGTATTAATATTTAGTAATTCATTAGCTGGGTTGGGATACATTGTGAATATTTCCTTTTGATGTTCTTTTATTCCAATGGTTAAATCGGCACAACCCATTACTGGGTTAATCATTAAAGAACCATCAATAGAAGATTGTACCCAACTACCACTTACGTTATAATACAAAGCATCTTTATGATTTGTGTTTCTGTCAAATCCAATATTTAAACCTTGCGAGGTGGTTTGTATAAGTCCAATAAAATAAGTACCAGCCGAAAGAGGTAAACAAGAGGTAAGTTTATAATTAGCAAATAAATTATACTCGCCCGATGTAAAAATTGGATTAGTAAGAGAATCTTTATAAATGACGTTTCCAGGTTTCCCGCTTCCATCTTGACTCCACACGGTTATTCTAAACGAAGATCCTTGCACTAATCCGTTTTTAATAATAGGATCAAAATAAATTTTTACTGATTTTAAAGTGTCGTTATAATTCAAGGTAAAACGCATAGCTGTTTTAGCACCGTAGCTGTTTAAGTAATAAGCTTGTTCGGCACTACCATCATCGTAAGCATAATAATCATAAAATTTCTGAAGGTGTACTAATGTGTCGTTTTCTTTTCTAATATCGCCCGGCACATTGGTAATGGAGTGTTTGATGGAGAAATTAGTTGGTACACTTAGCGTGGATGTAAATGGATATAATGTAAACACAGGACAGGCCGCTACACCATCGGTGCAATTAAAATAACCGTGATTTAAATAACTGTATGAGGGAATACCAGGGTTATTAATGGTAACATACACGTCTGTAGGAATGGTGTTCCCCGATTCATCTTTCACAGTGTAAGCATATTGCCCAGATAAGGCACCTGTGTTACTGCTTGATGTTCCTGGATTATTATTTCTAATAAAGTTCTTAAACCCAGTTCCTTTTTCAGTAGCAGGATTATACTGGCGGTAAGGTATTGTAGAATAATTTTTTAAAAATGAAGTAGGCATATACGAAAACGTAACATCTACTAACACCGTGTCATCATAAAAATATTGATCTTTTAACGTTACATAATCAATATGCCAATGGTCAACACTACCGCTGGTGGTGGCTTGATTCCTGAATCGAAATTTAAATCCATCGTGAAAATAAGCGGTGTCTGTTACACCAACTCTCACTCTATAAAAAGTAGTATCGCTTGACGAAGGGTTGTAACCAGCCTTTCCCCACACTTTTTTCCAAAGATTTAATAAGGGCATATAAAAATCCAAACATAAAGAGTCATCTGGTTCAGGAGCATCGCCAAATCCTTCGGCTTGATAGTAAAAGGTTAAAAATACACTATCCGATGGTTGATAATAATAAGTTGTAGAACTTGAAGTTTGAATAGAATACAAATTAATAGGCAATGAAGTAAGCGTATCTGCGGAGTACGACATTCCCTCGTTGGCCGAGAAATTATAAGGATAACCCAATTTATTAAGCCCCTCAAATGTTGCCACACCAAGGCTTATGGGTTGAATAGCAAAACCAGTATTAATATACACATTAGAATCTGCCCACAATGAGGCGCTTGGAAAAGGTGTTTTATAAGCATACGAAAAATCATCAAAAAAAGGCAGTTGTAATGATGTTGTAGTAGTTGTTTTTTGAGCTAATGTCTTGTCTAATTTTTGATTTTGTAGAATAGCATTTCCGCTTAATGGCACTAATTGTTCTTGAGCTATAAAGCCAAAAAAAGAAAACAACATGATACTTAATAAAACAGATCTTTTCAATTTATTCATACTCATTCATTAAAATCGTTAGCGTTTTCTTCGGTATTAGTACTATCAGCGCTTTCAGACACATAATATGTTTCTTTTTTACCAATTACCAAATCTATCTTACTTCCCTTTTTTATTGGATCTCCAGGTGCTATTTCTTTACCTTCATACAATTGTTTTAAAACACATCCACTACAATCTCCTGTTACTTCGGTTATTTTTCCTTGTTTTAAGCCATAACTCTCAATCATCGAAATGGCTTGTCGAGTACTTCTATCCACCAATTTGGGCATAGCCATTTGTGGTGGTTGTGTACTAGTAACGTATAAATAAATAACTCTATTGTGTTTAACAGCAGATTTTGGTTCAGGATCTTGTTTTATAACAATTCCTGGTTTTTCCTCTGGATTATATAAACTATCAATAATTAAATAACCAATATGCTTTCCCTCAACAAACTGATTAAGTTCTGATATTTTTTTACCCGTAAAATCAGGCACTATAGCCACTTCGCCATGATGGGTATATACATCCAACAACTTAAACAAAATCCAAAGTACTATCATTAAACATAATCCAGAAATGATTAAATGTTTTAAAAAAGTTTTTGAAATTAAATAAGCAAAAAAATCCTTCATAATTATTTATGAAGTGCTAATATACTGCCTTTAATTCACATTTCAAGCATGGAAATATAAAATTAAGCAAGGTTGTGTTAGAGCCCCAAATGTTCCTTTAATTTAGTGTAAGATGCCCGACTTAATGGTATTTTTTTGCCATTTTTTAGTAAAACCACATAGCTATTCTTTTCAAGCGGTTCTATTTTTGTAAGCTCTTGTAGGTTAATAATAAATGAGCGGTGGGTTCTAAAAAATTTACTACTATCCATATATCTCAGTAGCATTCTTTGAAAAAATATATCCTACCACGATTTTGCTCTAGCTACGAATAGGATTCTAACAGATTTTTTCAATAAAACTCAACTTTATGAAACCCAATTAATAAAAAATAATGAGGGAAGACTAATTCTTCAAGGCATCTGTGATACAATACAAATAAATCAAAACCGACTTAAACCCAAATTATTTCCTATTTAGCATTAATTCCAAAACAGAAATACGTTTATCTTTTTCGAGCAATAATTTTTCGTAAAGTTCTTTTAATAATTTTACTTCGGTTTGATGGTATATGGTGTTTTCATATTTGCCTCCCTGCTGGTTGTTGCCGTTATTAAAAATAATAGTTGCATCAAAACCTAATATTTCCTGAGGCGTAACCGCTAATATTTTACTTATCTCATTTAATCTATTAATAGTTAGTTGTGTTTCGCCACTTTCTATTTTACTATAGGCGCGTGTAGATAATCCAAGCTCCTGCGCCATATATTCTTGCGATAAATTTTTTAATTCTCTTATCTGCCTAATTTTTTCGTTTAAATTTTCTATCATCATTTTACCTAAATAGTTCAAAAATAGTAAAAATAATTCAATATTTGAACTTAAAAATATATAATCTAATCAATTAAAAAATAAATTTGTTTTAGTTAGTTTTGTAATACTGCGCAGTTACAATTTTACGGGCGGAAACGAAAAGCCTGCGAATGCTATGAGTAGTAAAAATTTAACATAATTAAAATGAGAAAATTTAAAAGATTAACTTTGGACCTGTTCAAAGGTTATGAATTAAAAAAAGAAAGCCATAATATGGTTTTAGGTGGTACTCAAGTGATGACTGGTAAGCCAGGAGGATGTCAATTACCAGACACTGCTGATGACAAAAGTAAAACCCCGAATGGCGGTGGCCCGGGCATACCTACATGGCCCAAAGAAGATATTACTGTGAATAGTAAGTAATGTTATTGTTGAATCCTAAATATATAAAACTAAGTAGTAAATTAATGCGTTTACTGCTTAGTTTTTTATGTAAATGAAAAAAGCCGTCATATTTATTTATCTATGTTTTACTATAAAAAATTGTATAGCACAATTTGATAGTACTCATTATTACCTTAATTCATTACAATACAAAAAAAGTATAAATTACTTAAAAAGGGAAATTAAAAAAAACGCTTATATCAAGTATAAAAATGGCAATACAACCGCCAAAGATGTTGACGAGATTAATTTAGCTTGCATATATTCATTAAATAATGAATATGATAACTGTTTAAAACAATTAAACACATTTGTTAAAAGTAAAACTAATAAAGATGGGTTTTATATTCCTAATAAATGGAGCAACTATGATTATTATATTTCTTTCTACACTGATCCAGATTTTTATAGAGTCTCTGTGGCACGTCCAAATGAATGGAAATCTTTTCTAGTTAAGCATAAACATAAGTGTGAGATAACGGATACGTTTTTTAGAAAATTAAATATTCCAGATAGCATTTATACTGCTTTAATTCAAATAGGCATAAACGACCAAGCTCATTATCGTGAGATATTATTTTATGAAGATAAATATGGTTCACAATCGTCAACAGCTTTAAAATTATGGAAAGAGAAGGATAGTTTAAATAAAGCAAATTTGAAAACTGTTATGTATTATTTAGATAGTGGCTATAATGTTTTATCTGATTCGGTAGTTGGTAACTTTTCAAATAAATGTTTTTTAGTTATACAACATGCCGACTTGAAAACACAAGAAAAAATATTACCTCTAATAAAAAAATTATATGAACAAAAAAAGATACAAGGTAGTAACTATGCGCTGCTTTTTGATAGAATATCAGTTGATAAAAATAATGGTACGCAGTTTTATGGTACCCAAATAAACAGTAAAACCAATCAACCATTTTTTATTAAAGATGAAGTAAATGTAGATAAACGGCGTGCAGAATTTGGAATGGAATCTATGGCTGATTACTGTAAACGATTTAATATAATTTATAAGCCAAAAAAAACAAAGTGATCCTAATACTTTCAACAGAGAAAGAACTCTTAACTCAAAACGTAATAAATTGGCTTCTATATTATAATATAGAATTCAAACGATTTAATGATGGCGATATAACAAATCCTGAGATTAATATTTCAAATAATACAATTAAGATAAATTTCATCGATCAGAATGAATGTAGTATCGATTCATTAACAAAATATTGGTATAGAAGAGGATATTTAGACTTTACCAATAGCTTACTAATTGGTGATAACGATATGATTATTGAAATAAATAAACACAAAACCGATAATGATAATGACATTATTAATTATATACATTATTATCTGCAAACAAATGTCAGCAACGTAAATAGTTTTAATGATAATTCTTTAAATAAATTAACTGAACTTACTGTGGCGCGGAAATTAGGAATTAAAATCCCCGATACTTTAATAACCACTAATAAAAATTCAGTTCTATCTTTTATAATTAAACATAAAAAAGTTATTACAAAACCAATAAAAAGGGCATTAAATTTTAAAATTGAAGGGGTGAATTTTTATACTGAAACACATTTACTAACAGCTAACGATGTAATGAATTATCCTAATAACTTCTCGCCTATTAAACTACAAAATTATATTGAAAAAGCATTTGAATTAAGAGTGTTTTATTTAGATGGAGTATTTTACTCCTCAGCAATTTTTTCACAGAATGATGAACAAACAAAAATTGATTTTAGAAATTATAATGAATCGAATCCAAATAGAGTCTTACCGTTTAATATGCCAAAAACTGAAGAAGCAAAATTTAGAAAGTTGATGAAAGCATTAAACCTTAATTCAGGCTCATTAGATATTATTGTAACCAAGGATGGTGAATATGTCTTTTTAGAAGTAAATCCAGTAGGTCAATTTACTCAAGTTTCTTTTCCGTGCAATTATTATTTAGAAAAACAAATGGCAATAAGCCTATCAAAACGATAATATGGAACCGTATAAACTAATAGAGCAAGCATCGTTGAATCAAATAAACAAACTACCTATTACTTACAAAAAAATGGCAAGTTCAACCGATTTGAATTCACCAATAAGTATCATATCTGATACAATATTTGTAAAAAGTACAAGACATCAAACGCCTTTTTTTGGAGGAATTCGATTTTACAAAAACATTGAAATATTCATAATCTAAAATGATAAATAAAAATTATTGTGTAACAACAACTTGCTTTCCTATTAAAGGTTTTCTAAGAACTGCTATATATGATTTGCCAAAAGCTACTTATGAATTTGTACCTAATGCGGTTCATGATTTTTTGAGACTACTCTCACAAAAATCATTTTCTCAAATCTATAGAAATACTACTGAAGAGAATAAAACATATTTAAGTGAATATTTTCAATATTGCCTAGAGAAAGAATATATATTAGAAATCCCTAATGAGATTAATAAAAAACATTTTCCAAAACTAAATTTAAATTTTGAGTTTCCAAGTATAATATCCAATTTAGTTATAAGAGTTAATAAAGATCTTGATTTTGAAAAGATTAAAGATATACTTGTTTCTTTAAAATGTTTTAATATTCAATTAATAACTGACTCTACATTTGATATAAATAAAATTGAACAATACTTAGATGTAATTAAAGACATTGGTCTACATTCTATTGAACTTATAGTGGCATATAGCCCTGGTATTAACTATGAATTATTAACTAACAAATATAAAAACATTGCGTTTATCTTTATTTATTCTGCACCTGTTAACAAATTTATTAAAAGACATGTTTTAGGTTTACAACAAATATTTACTTCAAAAAACAAGTTTGAAATCACTCATATTAAATCGTTAGATTTTTTTAACGTAAATATAACTTTGTTTACAGAATCACAACTACATAATACATATTTTAATCGTAAACTATTCATAGGAGATAAGGGGGAAATTAAAAATTCGATAGAGTCACCGACAGAATTTGGAAATATAAATAATCTAAAGCCACCCGACGATATCTTAAAAATTATAAATTCGATTGAATTTCAAAAATATTGGTTTATACATAAAGGTATAATAGATGTATGTAAACAATGTGAGTTTCGGTATATGTGTGTTGATAATAGAATACCGTTACAACGCAACGAAAAAGAATGGTATTTCGATACAGAATGTAATTATAACCCCTATATTGCGAAATGGCGTGGCGAAAAAGGATACAAGACTTTATCAGAATGTGGTGTTACATCAAACCAAGAGGGCTTTAAGTTAAATCGCAAAAAAATAAACACAATAAATAAAGAATTGTGGGGCGATTAAGTTTTACTCATTATAAACAACCCGATGAAATGGCCTGTGGCGCAACTTGTTTGCGCATGATTGCCAAGCACTACGGTAAGTCCATCTCATTGCCTGATATAGTTCAACTAAGCGGAACCACAAGAGAGGGGGTTAACTTACTAGGTATAAGTGAAGCTTCTGAAAGGCTAGGATTTAGAACACTAGGAGTAAAAGTCCCATTTGATAAATTAATTGAAAATGCCCCCTTGCCATGTATTGCGCATTGGAATCAAAACCATTTTGTTGTAATTTATAAAATTAAGGCTGATAAAATTTATATTGCAGACCCTGCACACGGTTTATTAACGTATAACAAAGTAGATTTTTTAAAAGCATGGGTGAGCGATGGTAAAGATGAGGGGATTTTATTACTATTTGAAACCACTCCCGAATTTTACACAGAGGATAAAAGTCTTTCAAACGAGAAGCAAAAAAACAATTTTTCTTTTTTATACACCTATTTAATTAAACATAAAAAAGCCATAATACAACTCTTTATTGGTTTAATGGCAGGTAGCCTGTTACAGCTTATCTTCCCATTTTTAACGCAAAGCATTATTGATATTGGTGTTCAAAATAAAGACATAAACTTTATCTACTTAATTCTCTTAGCTCAATTAATGGTGTTTTTTGGCAGAACTACCATCGATGTCATAAGAAGTTATATACTAATGCACGTTAGCAGCCGAATTAATATCTTGCTGGCAAGTGATTTTTTTGTAAAACTCATGAAGTTACCTATACGGTACTTTGACACTAAGATGACAGGGGACATCATGCAACGCATAAATGATAATCACAGGATTGAAAATTTTTTAACTGGCTATTCACTAAATACACTATTTTCATTGTTTAATTTTATCATATTTAGTGGAGTTTTAGCTTGGTATAGCTTAAAAATATTTTTAGTTTTTTTGATTGGCTCTGTTATCTATTTTATTTGGATAACCTTTTTTTTAAAACGCCGTGCCGATCTAGATTTTAAACGTTTTCAGCAAAGTAGCCAAAACCAAAGTAAGGTAATGGAACTCATTAACGGAATGCAGGAAATTAAACTACACAATGCCGAACGGCAAAAGCGTTGGCAATGGGAGAACCTACAAACCAAATTATTTAAG
Organism: Bacteroidia bacterium; assembly: GCA_020846025.1. Classification (GTDB taxonomy): domain Bacteria; phylum Bacteroidota; class Bacteroidia; order B-17B0; family Aurantibacillaceae; genus UBA4416. The sequence continues at coordinate 9,600 of JADLER010000008.1, forward strand.
ATTAACTTAAAGGGACTTTCTTTAACCACCGCCCAAAACTCAGGCTCACAATTAATTAACGAACTTAAAAACATTATTATCACTTTTTTATCAGCCAAATTAGTACTTGACGGTCAAGTTACCTTAGGCATGATGCTTTCTATAAGTTATATCATCGGTCAGTTAAATAGTCCTGTAAACGAAATGGTGCATTTTATTCAGCAATGGCAAGATGCTAAATTAAGTTTGGAGCGTTTAGGAGAAATTCATAACAAAGAGGATGAAGAACCTAATGGTAAAGAAAAAATTTCAGAAATTGAACAAAACAGTTCATTTCACCTAAATAACCTTACGTTTAAATATGAGGGCGTAGGAAATGATGCTGTTCTATACGATTTAAGCGTTTCCATTCCGTCCAATAAAATTACAGCCATAGTTGGAAGTAGTGGTAGTGGTAAAACAACCTTATTAAAACTCTTACTAAAATTCTATGAACCTACGCATGGAGAAATAAAATTAAACGAAATAAATCTTAATCATTTATCAGCACAAACATGGCGAAATAAATGCGGTGTTGTAATGCAAGAGGGGTATATTTTTAATGATACCATCGCCAACAATATAGCTGTTGGAGTAGATGTTGTAGATAGAGATAAATTAAAACATGCTGTTAATGTAGCTAATATTAAAGAGTTTATAGAAAGCCTACCTTTAGGATATAATACTAAAATAGGCATGGAAGGTATTGGTATTAGTACAGGGCAAAAGCAAAGAATTTTAATTGCTAGAGCCGTTTACAAAAACCCTGATTATTTATTTTTTGATGAAGCTACAAGTGCTTTAGATGCTAATAATGAAAAAATAATAATGGAAAATTTAAACGAATTCTTTAAAGGTAAAACGGTTGTGATTATTGCCCATCGTTTAAGTACAGTTAAAAATGCTGACCAAATTATTGTTTTGGATAGAGGTAAGATTATTGAAAAAGGTAATCATATCGAATTGACACTAATTAAGGGGGCATATTACGAACTTGTGAAAAATCAATTAGAATTAGGAAACTGATGCCATCTATAGAAGAAAAGGAAATAATTTTGCGTTCAGAAGAAGTAAATGAGATATTGACTTCAACACCGAAATGGATTTTACGCTGGGGTATTTTAGTTGTTTTTATATTGATTATTATAACTATTGGACTTTCATATTTTATTAAATACCCAGATGTATTGACTGCTGATGTTACTTTGACTACATTAAATCCACCAATAACATTAGTTTCAAAAAATAATGGAAAACTTACCCATCTTTTAGTGAAAGATAAACAATTGGTAAGCCAAAATGAACCGATTGGTATTATAGAGAACACAGCCGATTACAAAGCTGTACTTTCTTTATTGGCAAACTGCAATCAATTAAACGAACAATTAAAATTAAACGACACACTTAATAATGTTTTAATTAAAGATAGTTTAAGAACTGGAGAAATTACACCTTACTACTTACAATTTTTAAAATCAGTCAAAGACCTTAATCTTTATGAAAGCATTAATCCTTACACTAAACAAATTGCATTATTGAAAAAAGATTTAGGACATTACAATTCTTTGCTTGATAATTATAAGCATCAACAAAAAATTAACGATGAACAATTAAAGTTAGCTGAAAATGACTTTAATCGGGATAAAAAATTATTTGAAGAAAGGGCAATATCAGCAAGGGAATTTGAAATACAAAAGAAAAATTATTTAGGTGCTCAAAACAGTAATGAACAAACTAAGATTACAATTTCAAATGCACTAATTCAAATTAATGGAATTGAAAAGAACATCTTACAGTTACAAATACAAGATTATCAAGAAAAGGCGAAACTTAAAAATGAATTATCACAGTATTTAAAAACGCTCATTAATGAAATTAATAAATGGAAGCAGTTATATGTAATTGAAAGCCCTGTGAGTGGGAAAGTATCGTTTTTTAATGTATGGGCAATCAATCAAAACATCAAACAAGGTGATGAGCTTTTTGCTATCATTCCTAATAAGAAACAGCAATTTATAGGAAAATGTGTTTTGCCAATAACCAATAGTGGGAAATTAACCATTGGACAAGTTGTAAACATAAAACTTGACAATTATCCTTATAATGAAAATGGGATGTTAACAGGGGTTGTAAAAAACATTTCCGAAGTGCCTAATAAAGATAGTTATGCAGTTGATATTGTTTTAGCGAATGGCTTAACAACTTCGTACAATAAAACTCTAGTATATAAAGAACAAATGAAGGGCAAAGCAGATATTATAACGAAAAATATATCCGTTTTAGATAGAGTATTTTTTAATTTTCGTAAACTAACAGAAATAAAGTAATTGACCTTTAGTAAAAAACAAATCTCTACTTTGTGTTATTAAACAAAATAAATTCTACACGACGGTTTTCTTCGTGTTCTGCATCTTCGCAAGTTACACCCTCGGTACATTTGTTTAAAATAAAGGCTTCGCCTTTTCCTATAATAGCATCAATTTGTTTTTTGTTGAGTTTAGCTGAAACTAAAAAATCACTAACGCTTTGAGCACGTTTTTTCGAAAGTTTTAAGTTATAATTCTCTTTACCTCTACAATCGGCAAAACCATATATCATGACTGAAATTTCAGGGTGTTGGGCTAGAATAGCTAAATTCTTTTTTAAAATTTCTTTGGCGTCATCTCTAATGTTTGATTTGTTTAAGTTAAAATGTACGGGTGTAATATCAAACCCTAAAGCAGCAATTTGCTTTGGATTTAGATATGGATGTTGAATGGTATCGTAAGGATTCTTCCCTTTTTCTTCTTCTTTGTGTTTCGCTAGTATATCATCTGGTATATGATAAATCATATTATTACACAATACAATAGGCTCCATACAAGTATCGCAGCCTGCAATGAGTTTTACATATACCGAATCACCTTGTGAAGTAAGTGCAATAGTTTGAGTGATAGAAGAAGCATCTATCGGTAATTTAGCTCCATTAAATGTCCATTGATAAGCAATGGGCTTAATGTTATCTGGGATAGTGCTCTCAAATTTTACATTAATGGTTTCTGTTTCGGTAAGTTTAGTGTTAATGGTAATTAAGCTACTATTTTCGGTGGCGCATTCTTTTTTAAATTTGTCTAAGTAAGTTATTTTATAAATATCCATATCGCCATAACCGCCCATTCTTGATGAAGAAAAGAAAGTGTTAGTAGCTTGAGCATCTTGAGTCATAAAAATATCATCGCCTGGTGAATTAGCTGGTTGTAATAAATTTACTGGAGTAGTCCACACACCATTTACTAGGGTACTTTTGTAAATATCGTAACCACCAAAGCTTGGATGTCCTTTTGATGAAAAATATAAGGTTTGCCCATCGTCCGATAAATAGGGCGAATCTTCGTCGTACACGGTGTTAATTACATCGCCCAAGTTTTGTGGTGTTCCCCATTCGCCATCGCTTCCTAACTCAGCTTTGTAAATATCCAATCCACCTTTTCCTAATTGTTTGTCTTCGCTGGTAAATAATAATGTTTTACCATCTTTACTAATGCATGCATGATTTTGATAAAAATCAAAATTTATTTTTTTAGACAATGTTTTAGCTTTTTTTGCGGTTCCATCTAATTGTAATTGATGAATACTGTTTTTTTGAAATACAAATAAATTTTTGCCATCACTAGATGTGGAGATGACAGCTAGGTGAGATTTATTTGGATTAGTTTTAAAAATATCTTTTGATATAGTATATACAGTTGGTGATTGGGGTCTTCCTTCTAAAAGTTTACTAGTATAAATATTTTCATAGGGTTTATCATCTATCTTACTTACTTTTTCTTTTTCATTATCTTTTCTACGAGAGGTAAATAGTAGTTCATTGCTTGATAACAAAGCGGGGGCATATTCACCAACTCCCGTATTTATCTTTGAACCAACATTTCCAACATAAATATTTTTATCAGAAACCGCTTCTTTATTTCTATCGCCATACAGGCAATCTTCTTTTTGCTTATTCAAATCATTAATATAATATTTATCCATTTCTTTATCACGAGTAGCAATTACCAATAAATTGTCAAATAAAGAATAAGCTTTTTTATACTCGCCTTTGTACTGATAGCATTTCGCTAAATAATAAATAATATCAGGAAATGTATCTTTAGGAGATTTATTATAAGCTGTTTCTAGATACTGAAATGCCTCTGCATAATTATTTATATAACGTGCTAAAACCATACCTAAGCCAGCATTAGCTTTATAGTTTGTTTTGTCTAAATTATACGCTTTTGTAAAATAGTCTTTGGCTTTGTAAATCTTATTATTATCCAAGGCTTTGTCGCCTTTATTTAAATACTTATCTATTTGTGCAATGGTAATTGAAGCATACAACAAACAAAATAGTAAGATGATTTTTCTCATAATTTAATTAAATAAGGGCTAAAAGTAAAAAAAATTATATGGATTTAGTCCACGAATTGGCGTTTTTAACAGACAAGACCTTGTTAATTACCTACAATTGGTTTAGAATCGAGAGTTTTAGAATCAAGTGCATCACGCAATCCGTTTCCTACTAACATAAAAGCTAACACTAAAATCATAATGGCAACACCAGGAACAAACGCTAAATAAGCAGAATCAATTAATACATAACCTCTGTGTGAATTAATCATCTCGCCCCAAGAAGGCGTAGGGGGTTGAGCGCCTATGCCTAAAAAACTTAAGCCAGCCTCTGTTAAAATTGCAGAAGCAAAGTTAGAAGTAGCAATTACAATAACAGGCCCCATAACATTAGGTAAAATGTGTCGAATAATAATACGCATATTCTTATAACCTAAGGCTCTACCCGCTTCTACAAATTCTTTTTCTCTTATACTTAATATTTGTCCTCGAATTAACCGAGCCACATCTACCCACATCGTTAATCCCACCGCAATAAATACTTGCATAATACCTTTACCTAATACCAGAGTAATAGCAATAACCAATAATAAAGTAGGAATTGACCATACCACATTAATTAACCACATAATGGAATCGTCTAGTCGCCCTCTATAATAGCCTGCAATAGCGCCCAACAACACTCCAATAAAAATAGAAATAATTACCGAAATAAATCCAACAGATAAAGAAATACGAGTGCCAATCATTAAACGACTTAATAAATCCCTTCCTGCTAAATCTGTTCCTAACCAATATTTTTTAGTAATTAATAAATTTTTTTCAATCTCATCTTGTAATTGTTTAACATCTAATTTTAATTTCTCGCCTGTGCTTAATTGATAGAACTCTATCTTGTTTTGAATACTATCGTTTTTTATAGGAGAATTTAAATTAACATCATACACCACATCTGCCAGATTAAATGCAATCTTTGTCCCATTATTGGGTGTATTTCCGGTATATTCTTCTACTATTATATCAAATCCTGAAAAACTATAGGAATGATATGGAATATTGGTGTATTCATTAACCTTACCAAACAACATGTTCTGAAACCAATTAACGTGTTGAAAACGATCGTTCTTTTTTACCTGTAAGATTTTTGTTTCAAACCCTGGCTTTTTAATTAAAAGCTCTGGCTTTTGGTCGTTAGCATAGGGGGTTGAATCGGGGGTAATTAAATATCCAAGTATTGAAATAAAAGTTGCTAGCCCCACCAATATTAAACCAAACATAGCCAATTTATCATTCTTAAACTTTCGCCAAGTTTGAATAGATAATGACTCTGACTTAAAATCGCTATATTTCTTTTTAAATAACAATTATCTCGTTTTTATACCTTTCCAGTAAGGCTTGTAAACCAATGAAGCAACTCCAATTACAAGTGCATATATCCAATACACACATTCAAAAGGTATGAGCCACACTAAATACTTTACCTTATTTAAAAAATTAGAAGCTAAAAATAGTAACAAAAAATCAAAAACAAGCTTTGTTGCTACAAAAATCGATAAATAAGGTATTATGGCTGATTGTTTTATAATTGCAACGATTAAAGCTAATACTAATAAATTAGCAGTTATGATTATAAAGCCTCCAAAAAGATTTAATTGATTTTTATTATACTTTGCTTTATATGCCCAACGAATTCGCTGCTCAAGAAAATTTCGAAAATTTATTTCGGGTAAAGTCTTTACAATTAAATGACGGTCGAACCCATACATAATATTGATACTTTTCTTATTCTTAAAGTCTTCCAATAAAAAAACATCTTCTCCCGAACTAATATTTAAATGCGACTGATATCCATTTGCATTTATAAAAGCTTGTTTTTTAAACGCTAAATTTGCTCCATTACACATAAAAGCCATATTAATCCCAGTATATCCAGCTGTAATTCCTGAAATAGCTAAATTCTCTACTATTTGAAATGTACTTAATACATGATGATGTGTAATATAATCAACAGGCATGATTAACATAGTTGATTGATACTTGGCAAAATATAAGTGAATTGATTTTAACCAATAAACACTTCTATAAATCACATCAGCATCTGTTGTTACAATAATGTCTCCTGTGGCTAATTGAATAGCCTTAGTTAGATTAAGTTTCTTTCCTGTATGTTCGTTTTGTCTAATAATTTGATGTTTTATATTACTTTGCGAAAGGATGTTAGAAGCCAATTTATATGTTTCATCCTCTGAAGCATCATCTATTAAAATTATTTCGAAAGAAGTTTTAGGATATTCTTGCGCCATGAGCTGTTTTATACAAGCACCTATGTTTTTCTCCTCATTTCTTGCAGATAACACAATACTTATAGATAGATAAGTGTCAAGAGTTGATTTTACATCAATGTGTTGATGTTTGTTGAAACCATAAATTGCAAGTGTTATAAATAACCCATATAAAATAATAATTACAGCAAATATGTATAACTCAAAAATCATGAATTGATTTTATATCCATTTTCTTTCGCAAGATAACTATATAACCAATTATACTTGGAATAACTACATTAATTATCCATAAAAAAGTAGAAGCCAAAATTACAACCAATGTGCTGTCGGGTGATGTATTAAAAACAAAAAGCGCAATAGCTGCTCTAATGGCGGGTTCAATTATACTTATCATAGGAATTAAACTAGTTAGCACAAAATAAGCAGCAATACTCAAAAACAAAGAAATAAAATCGGAATCAGAAGAAAAAGCTTGATAAATAAGATAAAATTGAAAAGTAAATACCATATATCGAGCCATAGACAATAGAATTAATTTTACAATTAATATTTCTGGTAATTTCACAAAATCCTTGGCTTCCATTTTTTTAAACCACCTTAAAAAACTTAATTTACTTTGAATAAAAGATACATGGGTAATGGCCCAACAAAATCCTAAAATTAATAAGCTCCCTACAACTATTGTCCCATAAACAATAATATTTGAGCCTTGTTGGTTAATTAATTTTGCCGCCACGCATATCATTCCTACACTCACTGTTATAAGCATTTGAAACATACCATTAATGAAATGAAGAATTGTTATACTTGGACGGTTTTGGGATTTAAAAAAGAAAACCTTTGCTAAAAACTCCATGGCTCTACCAGGAGCAATGTTTCCAACACAAATACCCGAAAACACCGATTGAAGAGCGGTTGAATAACTCACAGGTTCCACCAAGCTGGTAATAGATTTCCATTTATAACTCTCAATACCCCAATTAATTGGCATTAAAACCAAACTAAAAATTAATAAAACAACCGTAGCTGAATGACTTAAATTGGTAATACTCTGTTCTTTTAACTCAGGTATGGAAGAAAATTTAGAATAAATAACCCAGAAACTTATTACTCCAATAATAATTTTAATGAATATGGAGAAACTATTTTTTAGGTTCATGAGGAAGTTTAAAACTACAAATTTAAGCCTAATTAAGAATAGTTCTTTTAATAATTTAATTCTATGTTTTACTCATTACTTAGCATTTTCTACCTAATAAAAATAGGATTTCATTCGTTTTTAGTACATATATCTCATTTGAGTGGAATTTGGAAGAATTTTTGTAGTATTTTTAATATAAATTTTACAAAATCAAATCCTTACTGTTATGAAAAGATTTTCCCTACTACTTATTGCACTTTTAGCCTGTTTTTATATAAAAGCGCAAAGCGAACAATTTGTTGTTCCTGTATCGAATTTAACTAAGAAAATGATTGCAAAGAATTACTCTTTGGAAGATCAAAAAGAATTAAATCAACATCCACAAAAGTTGAAATCTCTTGATTATATCTATTCAAAATCATTTCAAGTTCAGGCCTTAAACTATTCAGAAGAGCAATTCCAAAAAATTGATATCACTAAATATGATTTAAGCAGAAAAGTGAGTGAAAATGTTTTGGTATATGATGAGGCCTCTGGATTACAATTAATCCTCGATCCACTAAATAAAATGGAAGAAGAAAAAAATGCTTTATTGTATCCAAACACCAAGATAAATAATCCATCAAATAAAATTGCTAATCCATAACTCAACCTTTTAATTCAATTTGCTATGAAAAAACTATATACACTTCTGTTTTCAATACTGTTTGTAGCAACATTTGCTCAAACTTTCATTCTGCCATCTACAGGTGTACAAAACACTTATAGTGGAGGATGTCCAGTTGGTACCTGCTCAGGAACCTTATTAGACCCAGGAGGTGCAGGAAATTACCCTAATAATGTCAATCAAATTTATCAAGTGTTTTGTCCAACCACACCAGGAACATGTATTCAAGCCACTTTCACAAGCTTTAATACAGAGCTGGGTTATGACTTTTTAACAATAGGAAATGGCCCTGCACAAAATAGTGCAGTTTTTACGGGTGCGCCAGCAAACGCATCCGGTCAAATTTGGGGAACTCCCACAGTACCTTTTAGTTATACAGCAAATAATAGTTCAGGATGTTTAACCTTTAGGTTTAATTCTGATGCAACCGTTAATAGACCCGGATTTACTGCCTCATTATCTTGTGTGCCTTGTGGTGCCGCTCAACCTGCCGGGAACTCTGATGCATGTGCCGCATCTTTTATTTGTTCAAATTTAGGATTTAATGATGTTTCATATGGTCCAGGTTTAAATCCAACCGAAGGCTGTGCCGGAAGTAGTTGTGTTACTGGAGAGACATATTCTAACTGGTACACTTTTTCAGCCGCCACATCAGGTTCATTAACCTTTACAATTAACCCAAATACTGGTTCAGATGATTTTGATTATGCAATATTTGGCCCGAATGTTTCTTGTGGTGCATTAGGAAATCCTCTAAGGTGTTCTTATGCTGCAAATACTGGAAATACTGGACTTGGAAATGGGGCTCTTGATACTTCAGAAGATGTTACGGGTAATGGCTGGACTTCACCTATGACAGTAACCGCTGGCCAAACTTACATGTTAATGATAAACAATTGGACAGCAGGTGGAGCGGGATTTAATATTTTATTTGGAGGTACTGCAACACTTGGCGTATTAGCCCCCGCAGTATCTTCAACTTCAATTTGCGCAGGTCAAAGCGCTGTATTAACTGCTACACCAGCTACACCTGGAGGAACTTATACTTGGTCGCCAGGTGGCGCAAATACTCAATCCATTTCTGTATCACCAGGATCTACTACTTCTTATTCGGTGGTTTATGCTCAAGGTGGATGCACAAGCCCAGCTTCTGCTTTAGCAACCGTTACTGTAAACTCCGTTCCAACTGCAAATGCTGGTACAACAAAAACTATTACTTGTGCAAATCCAACAGCTACATTAACCGGTTCTGGTGGTGGTAGTTATGCTTGGAATGGACCAGGTATCGTGTCTGGTGGAACTTCAGCTAATCCTGTTGTAAATGCACCTGGAACCTATAGTTTAAATGTAACATCACCCCAAGGCTGCACATCATCAGTTGCAACCGTTGCTATTTCACAAAACACAACCACTCCATCTCCTACAGCCAATCATACCGGAACCTTAACCTGTTCTAATGGCACTGTTGCATTAACTGGTTCACCTTCAAGCGGTGTAACTTACCAATGGAGTGGGCCAGGATTTAGTGGCGGAACTACCTCTCAAAATGCTATAGCAACTGCTCCTGGTACTTATACTTTAAGGGTAACCGACGCAGTAAATGGTTGTACCGCAACTGCCGTTACTACTGTTACACAAAACACAGCAACACCTGTGGTTACGGGTGCAAGTACAGCAACTCTAACTTGTGCGTCAAATACACTTAATCTTAATGCAACTACCGCTGCAACACCTGTTAGTTATAATTGGAACGGACCAGGAATAGTTTCGGGAGTCGGCACTGGTACAATTACAATTAATCAACCTGGTACTTATAACTATACCGTTACTAATACTTCAAATGGTTGTGTAACCACTGGCACAAGATCAGTAACTCAAAATACGACCGCTCCAGTTGTAAATGGTTCTGTAACTGGAACATTATCTTGTGTTAACAATACTGTAAATATAACTGCTACAACAGCCGCAAGTCCTGTAAATTATAGTTGGAATGGACCAGGTATAGTAAGTGGTTCTTCAACTGGCACGATTACCGTAAACCAACCAGGCACCTATAATTATACTGTAACAAATATTTCCAATGGTTGTTTTACTACGGGCTCTCAAACTGTTACTCAAAGTGCCGGATTACCTGTAGTAAATGCTTCAACTTCGGGTACACTCAGTTGTACAACCACTTCGCTAACGGTAAGTGCTACTACTACAAGTTCACCTGTTAGTTATAACTGGAACGGACCAGGAATAGTTTCAGGTACTGGTACAGGCACTATTACTGTAAATCAACCTGGTACTTATAACTACACTGTTACTAATACTTCAAATGGTTGTAGCACAACTGGATCGCAAGCTGTATCAAGTAACACCACAGTGGTAAATGCCAATGCTTCTAGTAGTGGTTCAATTACTTGTGCAACAAATAACGTAACCCTTACCGCTACTCCAACCGGAACGAATTTCAATTATAGCTGGACAGGTCCAGGTACCATTACTAATGGAACTACTGATTCACCTAGTGTAGATGCAGGAGGAAATTATGTGGTTACAGTAACTAATAGCACTAATGGTTGTTTTGATACATTCACAATTTCAGTATCTACAAATACAACTGTTCCAATTTTAAGTTTAGCAGCTAATTCATTAACGACTACCTGTACAACTTCTACTGTTATGCTAAATGCTTCTTCAAATACAGATCCGAACTCTGCTTATAGTTGGACAGTTTCATCAGGAGGATCATTAAGTAGTACCACGGTTAATAATCCAACCGCATTAAGTGGTGGTATTTATGATGTAGTAGTTACTAATACAGTTAATGGGTGTGTTTCTTCGATGCAAACAGTAACTGTAACTGCTGATGCCAATATTCCTACTTATACACTTTCAGCAACGGATGTAACATTAACTTGTATTTCATCAAGTGAAACAGTAACACTTACAACCACACCTACGCCATTAAATTATACTTGGTCACCATCACCAGCAAGTGGTGTAAACTCTACCATACCAACATTTAATACAGCAGGTGTTTATACTTGTGTTATTACAAATACTGTAAATAACTGTAGTACAACCGCCCAAGTAACCGTGAGTAGTAATACAACCATTCCAAGTGTTACAATCTCAGGAACACAAACATTAACCTGCGCATCTCCAACTGCTGCTATTACACTAACAACTACTCCAGCAAGTGGATTAACTTATAATTGGACAGGAGGTACCATTGTTTCTGGACAAGGAACCGATAACATAACTGTTAACCAAGCAGGAAACTATACAGTTACAGTTACTGATGCTGTAAATGGTTGCACAACCACCGCAAATACTCAGATATTTGCTGATACAAATGTACCAAGCGCTTCTGTCTCTGCAAGTACTAATAGTATCATTACTTGTGTGAATAATACCGTAACTCTAACAGCTACAGTTACTCCAAGCGCAACCTATTCTTACACTTGGTCGCCTAGTGGAAATACATCTGTTTCTGAAAATGTTACTTCAGCTGGTATTTACACAGTTACTGTTTTAAACGCATCAACTGGATGTACTGCTACTGCTCAATTTACAGTTACAAACAACATAACAGCTCCAAATGTTACTAGCTCAAATACAACAACACCTTGTGGTTCACCTTCGGTGACTTTATTAGCTAGTTCCACAAACACCAATGTTTCTTATTCTTGGTCGGCATCGTCAGGAACAATTCTTTCAGGTAGTAATACCGCTAACCCAATTGCTGGAGGAGCCGGACAATATGTAGTTACTGTAACAGACAATGATAATGGTTGTACAAATTCACAAACAATAACCGTTACAACAACCAGTATCACTTCATCGTTCTCGGTTGATCCAACAAGTGGTTCAGCGCCATTAACTGTAAACTTTACAGATCAAAGTAGTGGTACTGGTAATACTTATTCTTGGAACTTTGGTGATGATAACAACAACACTTCCTCTTCAGCTAATCCAAGCCACGTGTATAACACAACTGGAGATTACACGGTTACACTTACTGTAACAGACGCATCAGGCTCATGTTCATCAACCTCAACTGTAGTTATAAATGTATTTGATAATGCAAGTATTACAGTTCCAAATGTATTTACGCCAAATGGTGATAGCAAAAACGATGTGTTTAAAATTATTACAACAGGCATTGAGGAACTTCATTGTGATATCTTTAACCGCTGGGGAACTAAGGTTGCTAGCCTTGAAGGAACAAACGCTATTTGGGATGGAAATAACGCTAAAGATGGTACCTATTTCTTTATCTTAACAGCAAAAGGTTATGATGATAAAGAATATAAACAACAAGGATACATAAACTTGTTTAGATAAAGTTTAACCATTTAGTTTTTTAAAAGCTATCTCTTTTCGAGATAGCTTTTTTATTTACATTTGTAGGTATTACAAAAAAGGTGACAAAAATAAACGATAGAATTATTCTAGGAATTGACCCTGGTACACTTGTAATGGGCTATGGATTAATTCATATAAAGAACAATACATTGTCGTTATTAGCATTAGGCGTTATTAAACTTGATAAGTACGAAGAACACGCCGACCGATTAAAAAAAATATTTGAACGCCTAATTGGTTTAATTGAAGAATACCACCCTGATGAATTAGCCATTGAAGCGCCTTTCTTTGGAAAGAACGTTCAATCCATGTTAAAACTAGGTCGATCTCAAGGTGTTGCTATTGCTGCTGCATTATCAAAAAACATTCCTATTAATGAATACTCACCTAAAAAAATCAAAATGAGTATTACCGGAAACGGAAACTCCTCTAAAGAACAAGTGGCTGCTATGCTTGAAAATCTTTTGAAGTTTAAACATGCAGATAAATACCTAGATGCGACTGATGCTTTAGGCGTAGCTGTTTGTCATTATTTTCAAAACAAAGGGTTAGCATCTACAAAAAAGAAAGCTTACTCGGGATGGGAAGCTTTTTTAAAAGATAATCCTAAACGGAAAGCTTAACTTATTTAAGTGCCTTACAACTAATTTTATTTTGATTAACTGTAATTAAATAATTTTTCTCGTTTTGATACAATTTAGTAACTAAAGGTGTCTGAGAAATGTTATCGTAACTATTAATTAATTTAGCATTCACATCTAGTTCATAAAGTTTAGAGCCTACCTTGTCATAAGCTAAAATCACATCTTTATCTACACTTTGAATATAGTTTACAGATTCGAATACTGCTTGTTCATTAAAATACTCGAAGAGTTTTACTCCAAACACATCGTATGCAAAAAGTGCGCCATTACCATAAACAAACATATCTTGTTGGTTGTCGTCATTAATTAATGTAAGTGTAATTTTATATCCATTAACCTCATCTCCAATTTTAATAGTTTCCTTCTTATCCGTTAAAGAAACTTTGTTGATTAAACTATTTTTGTCATCTAAATAAAATAATTTTGTGTTACCTAGATTATTTCCTCCTAATATTGTAAAATGGTTTAAATATTCTATAGTTCTATTACTAAAATCAATACGCCCTTCCCCTTTTCTGCTAAATGCATATATTTTTCCTCCCACGTCTGATGTAATTAAATAATCGCTAGGCCCTACACGCACATATTGAATTGGTAATGTTACGACATCGTCTGTTTTTACAAGATTGAATCCTTCTGTTTTTATACCATATAATGTATAGTTATAAATTCGTTTGTCCGCACAAGCAAAAAACACCCTATAATCCGATTTATTTTCATAATCTAATAAAGTAATATTTGAAGTAATTTGGGAAGGTAACTTTACAGGATAGCCTTGTACTTCATTTCCATTTCTGTCTATTAAGTGTAGGTGATTTGAGGTGTTAAACAATAATTGGAATTTGCCATTCTTAAAAATATCAACTGTATAAATTTTAGATTTTATAACACCATCTAATTGTTTTTTCCAGATTAAATTACCTGTTGAGTTTATTAAATATAATTGATTTAAGGTGTCTTGAAAACATAATTCATTCTCTTGTGTAAGATGGTTCTTGAAAATTTGAGGAGAAGAAATTAGTGCTGTGTCTGCCTTAAATGTCCATAACACATCTTCAGGTTCATTTTCTGTTCTTTCCACTTGATATAAAGTATTTAAGCGTAATTGTATGTTTTCACGAGGTGTTTTAGCAGTAAGAGATACATGTGTAATTGCTTTATCAGTGTTCTTTAAATCTTCAAAATTAAGTAACGAGTGATGATTTTGTGAATTAAGAAGTTGATGATTTTCATAATAAAAATAATTACATGCTAAATCCAAATTATCTTCTGCATAATCCATAAAATCTTTTTGTTTGCCCAAATAAGTATTATCACCTATAGTTTGTAAATACTGTTGTAACATAGTTTGACTTGAGAACATAATTAGCATATTATTAAAAAGTATTGCAACCTCCTTCTTATTATCACGAGGGGTTATTTTAAAAAGTTCTGTAAATTGTGGTTTTAAAGTATATGCCGTTATTTCATTATATACTTGGGTTGTATCAGAAATCCATTTAAGTAATTCGGTCGTTTTATACGCGTCTTTTAGTTTTATTAAAGACATATTATGTATAGTATTTTCAATTGAATAGATTGCTGATATCATTTCTTTATCTATATTTTCAAAACTCTCTGTGTTTATATCAAATAAAGCACTATCCGAAAGGGTTTGCCAAGCCGAATTATTTTGATGTTGAATATCCTTACCCAATATTAAATTTATTTTTTCAAAATAAGACTTAGGATTACTTAATGAAACGGCTTCTATAACCACTGGATTCGCAGCTAAAAATTGATAGCCCGTAATGTTAGATGGTTCTTGGTTTTTTAAACCATTAAATAAAGGGTTATCTGATAAAGTGTTGTATCCTGTTAGGGTAATTGAGTTTAACTTTATATCGGTATTCCATAATGATTGACCCAAAAGCAATTCAGACGCTAAACAATTTGTCTCCTCATGATTGATATATACCAAATTATTTTGACCACCATTTTCCTTTATCAACTCAAGATATGAACTTGATATAGATAATGATTTTTGTTTATCCAAATCTATACATTCTTGTAAAAACGATAAGTCTGAACACAAGTAAACTAATCCATTTTCACAAGTAATTGTCCACTTTTGCTTATTATTAATAAAATAATAGGCCTTAAAAGATGAGATGCTTGTTTCCTTAGAAAAGGTTTTAGCAAAAAAATCTTCGAATAACGACGCATTGTTTTTCTCCTTTAGTTTTAAGAGTATTAAATGTTCGTATTGATTGTTTTTCTTACACATCGCCCAATAAACGGGATTTTCAGAAACAATAGTATTTATATCAGATGAACCTTTTATGAGTGAATCGATAAATGTGATACCGTTTTGGGCAACCTGTAACTTAGAATTACTTAATAACTGATTCCAAATTAAATTTTGCCGAGTTAATTTCGAAATCAACTCTGTACAATTATTTGTTTCAATTACACAACTTGCATTAGCAGGAATGTGTTCTAACACAACAGCATCTGGTTCTTTACTTTCTTGAAGCTTGAAATATCCCCAAATAGCTAATACTATTGAACCTAATACAAAGCCATAAAAAACAATTCTCCGAAAAAATTCCATACACCTAAATTAAATAGTTTAAAAACATATTATAATTAGTGTAAATAGGAGTTATGAAAACTCTACTGTGAATTGAATTAACCATTAAAAAACGTTATACTTTATTTAATCAGAGCTGATTTTTAGTAAAGAATTGTATTTTTGTATAATATGTTAAAGCCTCTATTTTATATTTTAATATTTAGTACTATTTTATTATCATGTACCCCAGATAAGGAAGAAGATATTGTTATACCTTCTTATTTATTAAGTGAAGAACAACTAGTGAGTGTATTAACAGATGCTTACTTATCAGAAGGAGCATCAGGTATAAATGTAAAAAATGTAATAGGAGAGAAATATGATTCAGCTTATGTGTTTAATCCACTTCAAGAGCATCATATTTCAAAATCAACATTTGATTCAACAATGAATTTTTACACCAAACATCCACAAAAATTAAAATTAATTTACGAAAAGGTTCTTGAAAAATTGAGTGTGATTCAGGCTAATGGAAAACTAGAATAAATGAATGTGATAGACATTATAAAACAATTAAATGATCAATATTTTGATACGATCGTCAAGATAAGACGTCACATTCATCAATATCCTGAATTATCATTTGAAGAAATAAACACATCAGCTTATATTTGTGAGATACTAGACAAATATCAAATTTCATACACTAAAGGGATTGTAAAAACAGGTATCATAGCTGTTATACAAGGAAAAAATCCCAATAAAAAAACAATCTTATTAAGAGCTGATTTAGATGCTTTACCTATTGAAGAGAAAAACGATGTAAGTTATAAATCTAAACATAAAGGCGTTATGCATGCTTGTGGACACGACGTTCATACGGCCTCTGTTTTAGGAACAGTTATTATCTTAAATCAATTAAAAGCTGAATTTGAAGGGACTATTAAAATTATGTTCCAGCCTGGAGAAGAAGTATTGCCAGGTGGTTCGTCATTAATGATAAAAGAAGGTGTGCTAGAAAATCCACCAATAAATATGGCGATTGCACAACATGTATTTCCAAGTTTAGAGACTGGAAAAGTGGGTTTTAGAGCAGGTATGTATATGGCAAGTACAGATGAGATTCATTTAACTATTATAGGTAAAGGCGGACACGCTGCCATGGCGGGTGATTACATTAACCCACTCATAGTTTCTGCACATATTATTACTGAAATAGAAAAATGTTTTCCAATTACGATTGATTTGGAAGGGGTGGCTAGAAATACACAAAACAACATTCCTACTGTAATTGCATTTGGTAAAATAGAAGGTAAAGGCGCCACGAATGTAATTCCAGAATCGGTTTATATGGCAGGAACTATAAGAACCATGGATGAGGTTTGGAGAAAAGAAATAAAAACAAGGATTAAAGAAATAATTAACCAAATATCTAACCAATACAATGTTTCTGCTGAACTAGATATAATTGATGGTTACCCATTTTTAATAAACAATGAAGCTAGTACTATCCTTTGTAAACAAGCTGCAGAAGAATATCTTGGAAAAGAAAATATAGTAGAATTACCTTTAAGAATGACTGCAGAAGACTTTGCTTATATCACGCAACAAGTTCCTAGTTGTTTTTATCGTTTAGGAACAGGCAATATTACAAAAGGTATTTCTTCTGGGGTACATACCTCTACTTTTAATATTGATGAAGATGCACTAAAAATTTCAAGTGGGTTAATGGCTTGGATGACTATTAAAGCAATTGAATAAACTATAAATATAAATCATCAGTTTTTAGTCTTAAGTATCGGCTAACCGAAAGAGCAGCGCTTAATCCAGAGATTAACATACCTAATAACACAATGCCACCAAACAATAATGCTAATAAGTTTGGATCTTGTAATTGTAATAAATCAGGAATATATTTAGTGCTTAAAATTAAAAATCCTGCTAATAAAAATCCTGCTAATATTCCAGCAACAACACCTTGACGTATCCCCTTAAAAATAAAAGGCATACGAATAAAGCCTTGTGTTGCTCCTACTAAATACATTGTACGAATTAAGAAGCGCTTAGCATATATAGATAAACGAATAGTGTTGTTTATTAATGCAATGGCTACAATAAGTAACAGGCCACTAAAAATTAAAATATAAAGACTTATCACCTTGGCGTTATCATTAACTTGTTTAATCATGTCTTTATGATAGATAACTTCTTTTACAAAATGTTTTTGTAATAATTGTTTTTCAAATCCAGCAAGGCTATCAATATTTGCATAATCAGAATTTAACTTAACATCTAATGAAGATAATAAAGGGTTATAACCCAAAAAACTGATAAAGTCTTCACCCAGATCTTCTTGTAATTTCTTTGCGGCTAAATCTTTACTGATATAATTAACCTCCTTAGCAAACGATGATGTGCTGATTTCTTGTTTCAACACATCTAATTCAGCATTTGTTGTTGTGTCTTTAAGAATAACTTGAAATCCAATGTTTTCTTTAATATGGTTAGATAATTTTTTAGCATTAATAACCACTAAGCCTAATAATCCTAGCATAAACAACACCAGTGCAAGACTTATCACTACTGTAACTGATGAGGTTTTTAATTTTTGTGATGTTGTATTATTCGACACAATCTTTATTACTTTTTATCCCACTAAATTAGTGATGATAAACAATAAGATATGAAGTGAATAAAAGAATAATTAACAAGTAAATGTTTGTTTAATAAAGAATGTGTAACCATCATGAAAGCAAAATAAATCCTCCATGATGTTGTACCAAGTTTAACTATGCTTCACAACTCACACAATTTACCAAATTCTGAACTGCAATTTCTTTAGATACACTTTGGCTACGTTGATAATACAAGGTTTTAATACCTAATCTCCATGCCTCAATCATTAGTTTATTAACTTCTTTTACAGGTAAATTAGCTGGAATATTTAGATTTAAACTTTGTGATTGATCAATGAATTTTTGACGGATAGAGGCTTGTTGAATAATCTCTAGCTGACTAATCTCTTTGAATGTTTTAAACACCGCTTTTTCTTCTTCTGATAATTCTACCAAATGTTGTACGCTACCTTGATTAAGCATAATCCCTCTCCAAGTTTCTTCATTATCAATTCCTTTTTTTTGTAATAAGGCTTGTAAATATTTATTCTTGCGAATAAAGTTGCCTTTAGATAATCCAGCTTTAAAATAATTACTACTATAAGGTTCTATCCCTGGCGATGTTTGTCCTAATATAGCTGATGAAGAAGTGGTTGGTGCCACTGCTAATAAAGTTGTGTTTCTTAATCCATAATCTTTTAAGACTTCTGGTTCACCATAAATTTCAGATAAACGAGCAGAGGCTTTATTAGCTTCCTCTCTTATGTTTTCAAAAATTGATTTCGTTAGTTGTTTAGAGCGTAATCCCTCAAAAGGAATCATGTTTTTTTGAAGATACGAATGCCAACCCATTACACCTAAACCAATAGCACGATGACGTTTTGCAAAACGATTGGCTGATTGTAGATAATAATTTCCTTCTGTTTTAGCAATAAACTCTTGTAATACCGCATCTAAGAAATAAATTGCCATTTGCACTGCTTTTGTATCTTTCCACTCATCATACAACTCTAAATTCATAGATGATAGGCAACAAATAAACGACTCATCAAAACTGGATGGTAACATTATCTCTGCACAAAGATTACTTGCATTAATACTCATACTTTTATCTTTATACACCTGAGGCTTATTAGTATTTACATTATCAGTAAAAAACACATAAGGCATTCCTTTTTGTTGACGAGCCTCTAACACCTTGGCCCAAATTTCTCGTTTTTCTTTATCTCCTTCTATCATTTCGTGCATCCAGTAATCGGGTACACACACGCCAAAAAATAGATTTTGTAATGGATTACCAATATCTTTTATTTGAAGAAACTCATTAATATCTGGATGGTCAATATCTAAATAAGCTGCAAAAGCTCCACGACGCACACCTCCCTGTGAGATGGTGTCCATAGCTGTATCAAACAATTTCATAAATGAAACCGCCCCACTACTTTGTCCATTATCAGTAACCGCGCTTCCTCGTCCTCGCAATTCACCAAAATATCCAGAAGTACCTCCACCTATTTTTGTTTGCATAATTACCTCTCCTAGTTTATGAGTAATTCCTTCTATATTATCTGGTACATGAACATTAAAACAAGATATTGGTAGGCCACGCTCAGTTCCCATGTTTGCCCATATTGGTGAACTTAAACTCATCCAGCCATTTTCAATTAGTTCAATAAAAGCTTCTTTTAGCTCGGGTTTATAAAGACGTTTACTTGCCGCCGTTGCGATTCTGTCTATGGCGCCTTTTACTGATTCGCCTTTAAGAAGATAACCTCTGTTTAAAATTTGCTCACTCTCTTCGTTGAGCCACCATAATCTGTTCATAAGATATAATTGTATTAAGGGTTAAAATAAATCTGCTGCACTAATGCTTTTATCGTGTTTGGTATAAGCTGTTGGTCGTTTTGCAAAAAAATCATCAAGTTCATTTGCAAACACATCTTCCTCAAACCACTTCATGGGTTTGTATTGTTCGTATGTAATATTAAATATTTTTTTAAGTTTTATTTTCTCCATAGATTCATCTACACGGTATTTCATAAAATTGAGCATATCGTTTTTTGAAAAGAAACTCAATTCTCCTTTTTCATAGATCCAATTCAATAATTCTTCTTCGTACTGAATATAGTTCTTTACATCTTGCGACATGCGCTCCTTAATTTCATTAGTTAAATAGCCTTCCTCTGCCAACTTATTTAAAATAAAAATTCCAGCATTGGCATGTGTTTGTTCGTCTATCGAAGTCCATGCAATAATATTAGATGTGTTTTTTAAATATCCTTTAAATCGCGTAAAAGACAAAATATTTGCGAACTGAGAAAACAATGAGGCGTTCTCAATTACAATTGTAAAAAATAGCAATTTAGAAATCACATCATTATTAGCATATAAACTATTTTCAATAAGTTCAAGTTTCTTTTTAAATACAGGAATAGTAAGTAATTGATTAAACTCTTCATTATATCCCAAAACATCTAACAAGCGAGAATAAGCTTCGCTGTGTCTAAATTCACATTCTGCAAAGGTTGCTCCTAGTCCATTAAACTCTGGCTTTGGAAAATATTTATAAATATCGCCCCAAAATAACTTTACACCAACCTCAACTTGCGCAATACTTAATAAGCTTCGTTTTACAATTTCTTTTTCAACCTCCGATAAATTTGATTTAAAGTCTTGGATGTCGGCTGTAAATTCTACCTCTTTATGAACCCAAAAGGTTTTATTCATTAAGTCAGTAAATTCTAATACCTCAGGGTATTCAAATGGTTTATAGTGTACGCGTTTGTCAAAAATGCCCATTGCACAGGTTTAGTTAATTGGTTAAACAAATACACAAAAAGCCAGGGAAAAAGAAATAGTCATTTCTTTGAACCTCGTTTTTTATGCGAAAACAAAATTCAAACTGATTTGGCAGGTAATCTGACTTTGGTTTATTATACCATTCACAGTTGCGCAACAGTTCAGGAATTTCACCTGATTCCCCTATTCTCTGTTTATTCAGTACTTATTTAAACAGCCAACTCAGTAATCATTCGGTGGTAAAAATAATTTAAATTTTAAAAGTTGATAGTTGTATGATAATTTTTAATTATTCACAGATGTTCATTGTTATACACACTTGTTGAAATCGAAGCTAAACTGGTGATTTATATACTATTATGAATTTCTGATAAAAAACAAAAAAGCTAACCCAATATTTTGAGTTAGCTTTACTTAATACATTTAAATGTTTATTATTTATTTTAAAGTGCCGTTTCTTTCAGCTTCTTTATTTTCTTTCATCATACGCACAACCTGATAACCTATTAAGAAGACAATAATAGCCCACATAATAATGTTCGGACCATGTCCTAAAACCTTCATGCCTTTAAAAATCCATTGACAAAAATTGCCAATACCATAAAAAACATCGGTCATTGTAATCATTAAAGCATTCATATTAAATCTAATTTTGTAAGTTTACAGCACAAAAATATACTTTTTTTTATAATTCAAGCAAATTTTAGCTAAAAAATGATTGTTTCCCCTTTAAAAAGCAATATTCAATTTTCTCTATTCTTTTTATTATTGCTTTCTATTCTCATTTGGTTTAGCACTTTTACATATACTTATGTAAACACCGAGAATATTAATTATAAAGAACACGTATTATACAACCTCATTTTTGACAACCATTATACATTTTATACCAATCAAATTATTACTTTATTAGTAGTACTAATTGGGGCTTTTTTACTCAATTTTCTAGCTATAGAACAAGAAATTGTTTCGAAAACAAATTACCTTCCTGCATTTTTTTATATAATTTTTTCATTTTCTGCTACTACTCCATATTTAACCGAACCATTATTGGTTGCTAACCTATTTATCATGCCCGCTATTTATTTCTTAGTAAATAGTTACCGACAAGAATATGCACTACAAGACGTGTTTAAATCGGCTTTATTTATGGGTTTGGCAAGTTTTTTTTGTATTCACTATATCGTACTTTTTCCGTTCGGCTATTTAACCCTTTTTATTTTACGTCCCTTTAATTGGAGAGAATGGGTTATTATGCTTATTGGTCTTACTTTTCCTTTATATATTTATTTGTGTGTGGCCTACCTTATTACTGGCAAGCCATTTGAAATTTTTGGCATGATGCAAGAGGCAATAAGTAGTATTCAAAAACCAGAACTATCAACCTATTACATTGGGTTTATTGCTGTTACGCTCCTCATTGTGTTTTTAGCCATATTAAATTACTTAAACAAAGGTTTCGGGGGAAAAGTAAAAACACAAAAAGCAAAGTATGTTTTATTATGGATGCTTTTAATTTGTACGCCCATCGTTTTTTTTGAGCAAGTATCAGATATGATTCTTTTACCATGTATAATTCCTTTAAGTATTTTTATGGGCGATTATTTAGCCGAAATTAAACAAATACGGTTTGCTAATTTTTTGTTGCTTATCTTTATTCTTTCATTTTTAGTAATTTATTTTCATGCTTTAAATTTTATAAGCTAACTAAATATCATGAATATTTACTCGCGAAAACAACAATGGAAATGGGCACTATTTATAGTAGCTCTGTTTATTGTGTTTACATCGCTATGGTACACCAATCGATTGGTAAATAGCATAAAATATGACGAAGAAAAAAAGATTAGGCTATGGGCAGAAGCTGTTCAGAAAAAAGCAGGTATTGTAAAATTTACCAATGATTTATTTCAACGCCTACAAGATGAGGAACGAAAAAAAGCCGAACTGTATGCGTTAGCAACCAAACAACTAAGTTCGGATATGTTTACGGTGTCTGAATTTGTTTTAAAAGTTTTGCAAGACAACACCACGGTTCCTGTAATTTTAACTGATGATCAAGGTAATATTACAGCGAGCAGAAATTTTGATTCCATAACTGAACGTAATAAAGAAGCGCTACAACTTGAACTAGAAAAAATGAAAAGCCTTTATGCTCCAGTTGTGATAGATGTGTATAAGGGCAAAAAAAATTATTTATATCATAAAGACAGTCGCTTATTTACAGATATTAAAATCGTATTTGATAGTTTAATAAAATCTTTTATTACCGAAGTGGCTATTAATAGTGCAGCCGTTCCTGTTATTTATACCGATTCAACTAAAACAAACATTATTGCCATAGGAAATATAAACACCAAAAAAATAGATAGTCCTGAAAAGTTAAAAGCAACGCTAGCTTCTATGGAGCAACAAAACACACCCATTTTGGTAAACTTAGGTGATGGTATCAAAAATTATATTTTTTATGAGCAATCGCCTTTACTTACTCAATTAACATATTATCCTTATGTACAATTTGGAGTAATAGGTTTGTTTTTATTAGTTGCATATATTTTATTTAGCATTTCTCGTAAAGCCGAGCAAGACCAAGTGTGGGTAGGAATGAGTAAAGAAACCGCACATCAACTAGGTACGCCATTATCATCATTAATGGCTTGGACAGAACATTTGCGCTCAAGCGGCACTGATGAAAGCGTGATAAACGAAATGAATAGAGACCTTCATCGCTTAACCCGAATTACAGAACGCTTTTCTAAAATAGGTTCCCAGCCTACTTTACAACAAGAAGATATTTGTTTGGTAGTGCGTAATGCTATTGATTATTTAAAACAACGTACTTCTAAAAACATTACATATCAACTTCATATTCCTGAGCATGAAATTCCAGTAATGTTATCAGTAGCTCTTTTTGATTGGGTGATTGAAAACATTACTAAAAACGCCATAGACGCTATGAATGGAAAAGGCGAATTTACGGTTAGCATCACCGAAATTCCAGAAGGTGTCTATATTGATCTTTCTGATACAGGGAAGGGTATTCATAAATCTAAACTAAAAGCAGTATTTAAACCAGGATACACAACAAAGCAAAGAGGTTGGGGACTTGGCCTTTCTTTATGTAAACGCATTATTGAAAATTACCATCATGGTAAAATTTTTATACTAAATAGTGAAGAGGGAAAGGGTACTACCTTCCGAATTTTATTAAACAGGGGATAAATTGCTTTGTTGATAAATGGATTTAGCTTTATAAAACTAAGCTCTTTAAAATCTTTACCTTAGAAAAAAATAATTTATGCAAAAATCACAATCATCTTTTATCGCATTAATATCTGTGTTTTTCTTTTGGGGATTTGTAGCTGCTAGTAATGGTATTTTAATTCCACTTTTTAAAGAAAAATTTACTCTCAGTCAATTTCAATCACAGTTAGTAGATTTGGCTTTTTATGCCGCTTATTTTTTTGGTTCTATCATTTATTTCTTAACCTCTCGTGCCACAGGCGATCCAATTAATAAAATAGGATATAAAAAAGCTTTAATTATTGGATTGATGATTTCTGCGGCGGGTTCATTAATTTTTATTCCCGCCGCATCGGCTAATTCTTATGTGTTATTATTAAGTGCTTTATTCGTGATAGGCTTAGGTTTTGCATTACAACAAATAGTGGCTAATCCCTTTGTTATCAATTTTGGAGATAAAGAAAAAGGTGCTCAACGTTTGAGTTTAGCGGGAGGAATTAATTCGTTTGGTACAACCATTGGTCCTGTACTTTTAAGTTATGCTTTATTCGGGAACATAAATGCACCAGCTGCTTCCGATAGTAGTTTAGAAGCAGTAAAAACACCTGCATTAATTTTATTTTCGTTGTTTGTATTATGTTCTGTGATACTTTGGTTTTCAAAATTACCTCAGATTTCAAACGAAGATGTAAATGAAACAAGCGACTTAGGCGCATTAAAATATCCTCAACTTTCTTTAGGTATGTTAGCCATTTTTATTTATGTGGGTGTTGAGGTAACTATACAAAGCAACATGGGTGCTTTACTTGAGATGCCCGAAATTAAAGGATTAGACCACACTCAAATTTCGCATTTTATTTCTTTGTATTGGGGTAGTTTAATGATTGGCCGATGGACGGGTTCTTTATCGGTTTTTAATTTAAGTAAAATCGCTAATCGCATGATGCAAATAGGAACACCTTTTATTGCATTTGGTGTTATATGTGGTGTAAATTATTTAAGAGGCAGCAACATCAGTGATTATTGGTTTTATATACCATATATTGTTTTGGCCACTATATTATTTATGGTTTCTGGTAATAACCCAGCACGCACATTATTTATATTAAGTTTAACAGCCTGTGCAATGATGGTATTGGGTGTAGTAAGTTCGGGCAATTTAGCCTTATATTCTTTTTTAAGTGGTGGATTGTTTTGCTCAGTAATGTGGCCTTGTATATTTGCTTTAGCCATAAATGGATTAGGAAAATATACCAATCAAGGTTCATCGCTTTTGGTAATGATGATTTTAGGAGGTGCTATTATTCCACCACTTCAAGGTATGATTGCTGATGCTACTAATCCTCATAGTTCATATATAGTTACTGTATTTTGCTTTGCATATCTAGCTTGGTATGCTTTTAAAGTCCCACATTTTTTTAAACAACAAGGTGTCGAATTTGAATCGAATTCAAAAAGCGCAGGCCATTAAAAATTAATTTCTAAAAACATGAAAGTAACTGTAAATGTAAAACTTATAAACTCAAAGTTTAATCAAGCGTATGCTGATAAAGAAAATGAAGGGCTTGAAACAGAAGATAATTACCGATACTTGTGGGAAGACGAGTTTGAAGTGTCGGGTGATGTAACGCATTTTAAAGTGAACAATCAAGGCGCTTATGTTTTGAAAGGTGTTTACCCTAATGGAAAATCATTTTCGTTTGAAATTGAAAATATAATGTTGGTGGAATGTACCTTAAGTAACGGACAAATAACACAACTTCCATTTTCTAAAAAAGCGATTAGCAAAACCGAGAAAAAAGAAACTCCTCAAGGCATAATTTTTAATGTGTATTTAAAAAGTGCTAATCCGGTTATAAATCCCATGACGGGAGTTTATATTTTAAAAGAAGATTTTCCAGAAGAATTAATCGCTTTGGTAAAAGAACAAGATGATGATGAACAAGAAGAATAGACATAAACTATATAGCGTTATTGTTGTTGTGTTTTTTACGCTTTATGTAGGTGCACAGCAAAACATCTTACCATTAATTCCACAACCAAAATCGCTGGTTAAAACGCCTGGTCATTTTAGTTTAACTTCAACCACTAAGTTGGTTGTTACAACACAATCAATAAAAGACGAATTAGTTTATTTTAATGACTATTTAAAAAAACATTATGGTTTTGTTTTAGAGGTTACGTCTAAAATCCCTGAAAAAGGCAATTACATCATTTTTACTTATCCGGATTGGGAAGCTGGCTTAAAAGAAAATTATCATCTAACTATTAACGAAACTTTCATCTCTATCATTGCAGAAAGCGAAGGTGCTGGAAATTTTTATGCTATTCAATCTCTCATACAATTATTACCTTTAGAGAAAACAACTACATTAAACATTCCTTGTCTTCAAATAAAAGATGCGCCACTTATGAAATGGAGAGGAATGCACTTAGATGTGTGTCGCCATTTTTTTTCAATAGACTTTATTAAAAAATACATTGATCTACTGGCCTTATATAAAATGAATACTTTTCATTGGCACTTAACAGATGACCAAGGTTGGCGAATTGAAATAAAAAAATATCCTAAACTCACCCAAGTAGGTGCTTGGAGAAACGGAACCATGATAGGAGCATATAGTAATCAGGAATTTGACACGATTAAATATGGTGGTTTTTATACTCAAGAACAAATAAAAGACGTGGTAACTTATGCCGCTCAAAGACACATAACCATTGTTCCCGAAATTGAAATGCCAGGGCATGCTGTTGCTGCAATAAGTGCGTATCCATTTTTATCGTGTGATGAAAAACAAATAGATGTAGAAAGAGGTTGGGGTGTATTTGAAAATGTGTTTTGTACTAAAGACACTGTTTTTAATTTTTTGGAAGGTGTGTTAAGCGAAGTAATGAATTTGTTTCCAGGAAAGTATATCCACGTTGGTGGCGATGAATGTCCTAAAACTAAATGGAAAACATGTAACCATTGTCAATCTCGTATTAAAACCGAAAAGTTAAAAGATGAACATGAATTACAAAGTTACTTTATAACCCGAATTGAAAAATTTGTCAATAGTAAGGGGCGACAAATTATAGGTTGGGATGAAATTTTAGAAGGGGGTCTTGCGCCAAATGCTGCAGTAATGAGTTGGAGAGGAACTGAAGGCGGGATAAATGCGGCTAAACAAAAACATAAAGTTGTTATGAGTCCTGGCACACATTGTTATTTTGATCATTTTCAAGGCGACCCAATAGATGAACCATTAGCTTTTGGTGGTTACACACCTTTACAAAAAGTTTATAGTTTTAATCCTATACCAACTGAACTTAATGAGTCAGAAAAACAATATATTTTAGGCGCACAAGCTAATGTGTGGACCGAATATATCTTAAACGATAAACATGTTGAGTATATGGCAAACCCTCGTATGGCCGCATTATCAGAAGTATTGTGGTCTCCCAACGAAAATAGAAATTCATCAAATTTTGTTGCTCGATTACAAAAACATTTTCTACTTCTCGATAAATTAAATTATAATTATTCTAAAGCTTTATATAACGTAGAACAAATTACAACTAGTTCCAAAAGTCATCAAGCCATTAACTTGGAATTAAAAGCTGATTCGGTATTAGGTAAGATATATTATACCATTGATGGTAGCAACCCCAACATTAAATCTATTCCATATAAAAACGCTATCACGATTTCGAATAACACAACTGTTAAGGCAGCATTATTTAAAAACGAAAAACAATTAGGAAAAATTTCACAAAGAAATTATGAAATAAACTTAGCCACAAATAAAAGCATTACTTTAGCAATACCACCCAGTAAATCTTATAATTACGGTGGGGCTTTTACACTTATAAATGGCGTAGTGGCAAGTTTACCAAGAACCAACAATCAGTGGTTGGGTTGGAGTGGAAAAAATTTAGAAGCTGTAATTGATTTAAAACAATTGGAAGAAATAAAAACAATAAGCGTGGGTTTTTTAAAAGAAGAAATTAATTGGATTTATTTGCCAAAAGAAGCTGAGGTTTTTATTTCTAATGATGGGCAGAAATATATTTCGATAGGTAAAATGAAATTAATCAACGAACGATTTATGGAAATATCTGTAAGTCCAACCAAAACACGCTATGTAAAAATTATAACGAATAATTACGGATTAATCCCTGAGGGAAATCCAGGCGCTGGTTCACCTGCTTGGTTGTTTTGTGATGAAATTCAAATCAAATAATATGAAAACTTCTCGAAGAAATTTTTTAAAAATATCCGCCATAACAACATCATTATTGGCAGTTAATAAAAGTAAAGCTACTCAAATAGTACTTAACCATTCAAATACCAGCACTCAACCCATTGTGCTTTCTACTTGGCGGTTTGGTGTTGAGGCTAATGCAGAGGCTTGGAAAACCTTAACTAACAAAGGAAGAGCTTTAGATGCCGTAGAAGCAGGTGTTAAAGTTACTGAGGCTAATCCAAAAGAACGAAGTGTAGGGTATGGTGGTAGGCCAGATCGAGATGGACGAGTAACACTTGATGCTTGTATCATGGATGAGTTTTCTAATATTGGTTCGGTAGCTTGTTTAGAAAACATCAAACATCCTATTTCGGTGGCTAGAGCCGTAATGGAAAAAACGCCACACGTGATGTTGGTGGGTGATGGAGCTTTTGATTTTGCTATTTCTCAAGGGTTTCCAAAAGAAAATTTATTAGTGAAAGAATCGGAAGAGGAATGGAAGGCTTGGTTAAAAAAATCGGAATATAAACCAAAAGCAAATATCGAGAACCATGATACAATTGGTATGATTGCACTTGATATGCGTGGGAATTTATCAGGTGCCTGTACCACCAGTGGTTTAGCATTTAAAATGCATGGTCGCGTGGGAGATTCACCCATTATTGGGGCGGGTTTGTTTGTAGATAATGAAGTAGGAGCTGCAACAGCTACAGGACACGGCGAAGAAGTTATTCGAATTGCGGGAAGTCACACTGTTGTTGAGTTAATGCGACAGGGATTACACCCAGAAGAGGCTTGTAAAAAAGCAGTTGAGCGTATTGTAAATAGCGCCAAGATGCGTAACAAACCACTGTCTGATTTACAAATAGGATTTATTGCAATTAATAAAAAAGGAGAACACGGTGCGTATTGTTTACAAAGTGGTTTTAATTATGCGGTATATTCTCCTGAAATAAACAATCAGCTTATTGATGCCAAACACATCTTATAAATACAGTTTAGAAATTGCTTGTTTTAATTTAGAATCGTGTGTTATTGCACAAGACGCAGGAGCTGATAGAATTGAACTTTGTCAGCAATATGCATTAGGTGGATTAACACCAACTTATGATGATATAATAAAAGCTCGAGCGCTCATTAAAATTCCTTTACACGTTATTATTCGTCCTCATGCTCATGGATTTGTGTATTCATCACAAGAGATTATACAAATGCAAAAAGATATTTTGTTTTGTAAACAACAACAAATAGATGGTGTTGTATTTGGTGCATTAAACGCAAATCATCATGTTGATATTGATAAAAATAAAGCATTATTATCCGTGTGTGATAAAATGAGTTCTACTTTTCATCGAGCGGTTGATGGTTGTCATCAAATACCTCAGGCTATTGAAAGCCTTATATCATTAGGGTTTCAAAAAGTGCTTACATCAGGTGGAAAACAAACAGCTTTAGAGGGTAAAGAACAAATAAAAATGCTGCAACAACAATTTGGAAAATATATCCAAATTATGCCAGGCGGTTCAATTAGAAGTAATCACATCAAAGAGCTACAAGAAGCTACTCATTGTAACGAATTTCATTCAGCAGCTTTATTAGATAACCCAACTTTTACTAATCAACAAGAAGTAACACAACTTAAACAACAATTGTTAAGTCATGCTTAAATATTACTTTATACTTTGTTATTTAGTAGGTCAATTTTTGGTGGCCCAAACGCTTACTCGGATTCCACTTCATACAAATTGGAAATTTAAACAAGTAGGCACATCGGTATTATATCCCGCAAGCATTCCAGGTACTGTTCACACAGATTTATTAAACAATCATATCATTCCTAATCCAATTTATAACCTTAATGAATCGAAGGTGCAATGGATTGAAACAAAAGACTGGGAATATGTTTGTCGTTTCTCATTAAGCGCACAACAAAAATCAACCCAACACATTCAATTAGTTTTTGAAGGATTAGACACGTATGCTCAAGTATATATCAATGATACTTTAATATTAATGAATGATAACATGTTTCAAACTCATCATATTAATATTAAACCTTATTTAAGAAACGACACAAACGAATTAAAAATTATTTTCATGTCGTCAGTTCAAAAAGGTAAAGAAGAAGCTAAGAAATTACCTTATACATTACCCGAAAAAGAACGCGTTTTTACTCGTAAAGCACAGTATCAATACGGTTGGGATTGGGGGCCAAGATTAGTTACTTGTGGTATTTATAAAAATGTATTTCTCGAATTTTGGGATCATGCTAAAATTAACGATGTGCATTATAAGATTCAATCGCTTACAGATAGCCTAGCTGAAATAGCGGTTATTACCGAAATAGAAAGTCATCAAAAACAATCTTATAATATTGAGGTTTTGATAAACAATGCTTCTATACCTGAAAAATATAAACAAACCATAAAACATCAACACACCATAAAATTACGTCAAGGCATTACTATTGATACTTTTTTAATTAAAATACCACAACCTCAATTATGGAATTGTAATGGGCAAGGCCCTCCTAATTATTATGAATGTTATGTGGGGATATTAAATCAGAACTCAACCCACGATTATAAACTTTTTAATATGGCGCTTAGAAAGATTGAGTTTATTAAAGAATCAGATTTTTTTGGTGAAAGTTTTTATTTTAAAATAAATGGGAAAAAAACATTTATGAAAGGCGCTAACATCATACCGCTCGACAATTTTATGTCGAAAAAAATAGATTATCACGCTTTAGTAAAACAAGCCAAAGAGGCCAACATCAATATGTTGAGAGTGTGGGGAGGCGGCCTTTATTTAGATGATGAATTTTATACCGCATGTGACCTTAATGGTATTTTGGTGTGGCAAGATTTTATGTTTGCTTGTGCTATGTTTCCTGGCGATAGCTTGTTTTTAAAAAGTGTAAGTATTGAAGCCGAACAACAAATAAAACGTTTGCGTAACCACCCATGTTTGGCTTTATGGTGTGGTAATAACGAAAACGACGAGGCTTGGAATAATTGGGGTTGGCAAAAACAATTTAAGTACTCTAAACAAGACTCGGCTAAAATATGGTGTGATTATCAAAAAATATTTTATGATATATTACCTAGTGCTGTAAAAAAACACGATGGCGTTACTTCATATATTAGCTCATCACCCATGATTGGCTGGGGAAGAAAAGAAAGTTTAGTAAAAGGCGATTCGCATTATTGGGGTGTGTGGTGGGGCATGGAACCATTTGAAGTTTATAATACAAAAGTAGGGCGTTTTATGAGTGAGTACGGTTTTCAGAGTATGCCTAGTTACTTTACATTAAAAAATTATGGAGATACTTTAAGTTTAAACTCAGCATATATTAAAGCGCACCAAAAACACCCAACAGGATTTCAAACTATTAATGCGTATTTAAAAAATGATTATATAATTCCGAATAGCTTTTTTAATTATGTGTATGTATCTCAGTTATTACAGCGTGACGGCATAAGAACGGCTATTGAAGCACACCGAAGATTTAAACCTTATTGTATGGGTACACTTTATTGGCAGTTTAACGATTGTTGGCCAGTTACTTCATGGAGCGCCATTGATTATGATAATGTACCAAAGGCTTTATACTTTGCTACTAAAAAACTATATCAAAATGTGATAATTAGCATCACGCCTCAACATCAAAATTTTGTGATTTATTTAATTAGCGACAGCACGCACACCATAAACGCTGAATTAATAACACAGCTTAAAAACACTAAAGGAGAAATTTTATATACTACATCCAAGCAAGTTCATATTCCAAACAACAGTAGTTTAATTGTAGATAGTTTGCCTGAATCTCTTATAAAACCGTATTCATTAAATGATACATATTGGCATTGTGAATTAATGTATCGCGACAAACCTCTTGCGCAAAAGAATTTTTATTTTGTAAAACCTAAAGATTTAAAGTTATATCAACCAACTATTCAAATTACAAAAACAAATAACACAATACTGCTTAAATCAGATGTTTTGGTAAAAGATTTGTATTTATATGGCTCAGATAGTGATTTAAAATTAAGCGACAATTATTTTGATTTGGAAGCTGGCGTACAGAAAGAAATTTATTTACAAGAACATATAAAAAACATCAAAGAGATTAAGCATCTATCTTTATTTGATATACTAAAGTAGCTTTATTATTTATCTGATATTTTCAGATTAAAAAAACTCTCACATTAAGCTGTTTCGGTTAGCGCCATGGCATTTTAAGAAGCCTTGATTTTTTTGTAAATTTTGTATCAAGACAAAAAGGTTTATAAAAAAATTCTTTTACGATACTTTTGGCGTCAAAAGTATCCAAAACCGTTTTATTTTTCGGAAGGATATTTTTGTTTGTGGCGCACTTTCCTCCGCCAAACAAAACCGCTGATTCAAAAATCCCACGAAGCGCTCGTGCCCGCCCTTCGATTTTCTCACAGCTATATCTGCGAAAAATAAAAATCCTCGCACTTAAAAGCCTGTGTGTAAGATTACCTTATACTTCTTCATCATATCAAGCCATTCCAGTTAGCATCATGGCATTTTAAAATGTTGTGTAAAAATCGAGTGGTATCAAAAGCGATGGCAAGTGTGTAGATTCTTTGGGCTGTTCGCGAAGCGCTTTCAAAGAATCAGCTTGATACCACGATGATTTTAGCAAGATTTTAAGAAGCCTTGAATTTTTGTTTCTTTTGTTTCAAGACAAAAGAAATGAAGATATTTTTTTATACTTCATAACTTTTCTTTGCTTCTCCAAAGAAAAGTTACAAAAGAAAAGAGCCCACAAAAGCCAACAGAAAGTTTCATTTGTCGCACTAGCCTCCGCTTGCAAGCTATGAAACTTTCAGTTCACACCTTTCGTGGACGTCCTCCCACTCAAAAGCCTGTGTGTAGGATTATTCAAATTATGCTTTTCCGGTTAGCGCCATGGCATTTTAAAATGTTGCGTAAAAATCGAGTGGTATCAAAAGCGATAGCAAGTGTGTAGATTCTTTGGGCTGTTCGCGAAGCGCTTTCAAAGAATCAGCTTGATACCATGATGATTTTAGCAAGATTTTAAGGAGCCTTGAA
>JADLER010000009.1 GCA_020846025.1 Bacteroidia bacterium
CAAGATCGCCATAATATATTGAATCGTAAATTGATCCAAGGTATAAGCGAGAAATTGAATATATTAGGTAAAATGTGACAAATTAATAATTTTATGATATATATTTTTTTGCTATTTTAATAATTTAATAGAAGATTGCATAAAATTAGCAAGATGTGACGATTAGTAAAACTATACAGTTTTGAGTAAAAACAAACGAAAGGGTAAGGAGTAACATGAAGAAAAAAAGGTTGAAAAATGAGTGAACATAAAATTAAAGCTTTATTTAAAGATAATTATTGCTTATAGATATAAACTGTATAATATTAAATGCAAAGAAAATATAGTGAAGTGGTAAATTTTGTACCAAATTATCCTACACTTCAAAATCGGCACAATAGTCGAGAGCCATCGAGCAATCAAAAATTATCACCAGTCGAGCAAGTTCGGCCGAGTTATAGTCCAACTGTATATAATAATACACAATATCAAACATTCTTATCCCCTAATCAAATTCAGGGTGAGGCTGCACAAAGTCGTAATGCTTCCTTCCAATTTGGAGAGAGGCGCAGTCTTCCCAGTTATAATCCGAAAATTGATGGAGTTCAGCAAATACAATCACCGGTATTCGATCCGCGCACTCATAATAATAACGGTTTTAGAAATAGTTCATATGGAGATCAAGTGACAGCTCCACGTAGAATTGTA
Organism: Bacteroidia bacterium; assembly: GCA_020846025.1. Taxonomy (GTDB): domain Bacteria; phylum Bacteroidota; class Bacteroidia; order B-17B0; family Aurantibacillaceae; genus UBA4416. Next base: position 688 of record JADLER010000009.1, read on the forward strand.
GGTCAGAATCTGAGCTCCTAACCCCTGCAAAATAATTTTAATAGTCCACAAAATATTACCAAAGTTCGTCAGTTTGATACTTTCCAACTTCCATAAAATTTAGCTCGAAACCTTCAAACCACTCATACTTCTCCTGTAAAACTAGAGATCCCACAGAGAACAAACACCCAGCATTTGAATGTACTAATTCCTCGACACCAGCTTAACCCAAACTTAAGCAATACAAATAACAATAGACAGAATGGGAGAATTTGTCAATCAATGATAATTCAGTAAACACCAACTGATCTCAAATTATTAGGCAATAACTCCGGCCTATCAGGAAATAGCAATGTGAGTAATGCAAGTAATGGGAACAATAGTACACCTGATCTATAAAGCACATTCAGTTCAGACCATAATTATTCTAGCTATCTCGATTTAAATTCTCCTGTTTATTCGTAGCCAGGAGGATTAAAGGCTAAAAGGCCATAAATTAACCCTAGATATCGTAAAAATGACGATGTATGGAAATCTGCAGAGTTTTCTTTGTTAAAGAATAATAATAATTACAGCACATCAAATTTGAATAGTTTTAACTCTAGCCCAACTAATATTTTAGATACTATTAAAGAAAAGTAAGAAATGTTCATGAAATAAATTAGAAGAAATATTTAATCGCTCAAAATGTAATAAAAGTAAAAAAAGTTTTCATTAATGGAAACTAAAGCTTAGACTCCAACTGCGATTGATTCTCCACTTTCTGCTGATTTTAAATTTCGTAAGAAAAATGATATGGGATACAGTCAAACTATCGACATGGGCACACCAAAAGCAAAATAAACACCCAGAAATTGGACTATCGATGATTTTGAAACTATTGATAAATTAGGCAGAGGAACATATGGATAAGTATTTTTAGTTAGATAAAGAAAAAGCAAATTTGTATGTGTACTAAAAACAATGTCTAAAAAAAGAATAAAATAATTGAATTTACAAGAGCATGTTTTTCGTTAGATTAAAATTCAAACATATCTAGTTCATAAACATTTAACAGCATTATACGGAGTTTTCCATGACTAGAATAAAATATATTTAATTTTGGAATGCATGCCCGATGGAAGTATGGCTAGTAACGGGAAAAGAAAAATTAGTTAAGAATAAACTGCTCATTTAATTTATCAAGTTTGTGACGGGCTTCAATATATGCATCGAGAAGACATTATCCACAGAGATATAAAACCATAAAATTTACTATTAAACAGCGTACTTATTTCGATAATTTAGGCATATTTAAAGATTGGTGATTTTGGATGTTCAGTATTTGGTAATTCGCTCCGGAGAACAGTCGTAGGATGTTATGCGTACATTAGTCCTTAACAATTTTCAAATAATCCATATGATTAAAAAATAGACTCATGGTGTGTAGGAACACTAACCTACTAATTATTAACAGGAAAACCACCATATGAATAAAAGTTAAAGCAAATCGCATTAGAAGCTCAAAAATAATAGAAAATAACAAAGTAAGGGATAAAAACAGTGTAGTTTCCTGAAATTACAACCCCAAAAGATATTAAGATTTCATCTTAAGCTCTTGATTTTATAAAAAGATTGCTAGATAATGATCCGGTGACGCGTGCGGATCTAAAATAAGCATTAAAGCATAAATTTTTACAAAAGGCAAAATAGTATTAAAAATACTTATAATCTAAACTTTGATAATATATTTTCGATGTATACTTTGTATACTATATGCTATTTTTGTGATTTGCGTTAATTTTATTCTGAGGGCTGCTAAATAATTATTTATTTGATTTGTATAAAAAAAACGAGATTTACAAATGGGCAAAACAGTGTAAAATTATATGCTAATGTAACCACTAGGAGAAGGCACATTCGCTAAAGTATACAAAGCCAAACATATAAAAACAGGACAAGACTTCGCAATAAAAGTCATATCATCTGAGAAATTTAAAGATACACCCAAATTATAATAGTGTACTGTCAATTAAATAAATGTACTCACTCAAATTCGTCATGAATGCTAGTACATTGTTAACTATATTGATATGCTCAAGACCACCAATAATTTTTATTTTGTCTATGAGTTTTGCAATGGAGGCACCCTTGACAAACTAATTCAAAAATAAGGATATTTCCCAGAACAAAAGGCTATCAAATATCTACGTCAGATTTTATAAGCGTTTAGAATTCTTAATCGTAACAATATCATGCATAGAGATTTGAAGCCGTAGAATATATTAATCCACAATGGTAATATTAAAATCGCTGATTTTTCATTCTGCAAACTTCTATAAAACAAAAATGATTTAACTCAAACTATGTTGGGTTCCCCGATATATATGGCGCCCTAGGTTCTCAAAGGATAAATCTATACAACTAGAGCTGACGTTTGGTCAATGGGTATTGTGTTTTATCAAATGTTATTCGGAAAATGCCCCTTCTAGTCAAAATCAATCGCGTTGCTAATTA
>JADLER010000010.1 GCA_020846025.1 Bacteroidia bacterium
GTTTTAAAAAGTTCTCTGGCCTCTCCTTTAAAAGGTGCAGCTTGTCCAAAAACAGCATCTCTAAATTCAGCTTTATTTTTAATTAAGCCACTATCTAAAGGCTCGCACCAAATTATATCAGCAGCTTCATCTAATCGCCAGGTAAAGCCTCTTGGTATATTTTGAACATTATCGTTACCGGTTGGCCTAGTTTCTGCTGAAGGTAGTTTAGCCATTTCTTTAACTAAATTTCCTTTCATGTCTGTTACACTTACCGTTGTAGCAAAACCATAAGCAGGTACTAAATAAGAATATGGTTTATTAATTGTTTCTAAAAGTAAATATGCCCTGTTAGGAGAAGCTTCTATGTTTTTATAAATGGCAGGTTTGCCAATTGGAGTTTCAATACCATTGGTATTAATTACTAATTGAGCTTTAGTAACAAATTCAAATAATTTTTCGTCGTAAGTAGATTTAATTAAATCTTGATAGGTTCTTCCTGGTGCAACTTTTCCTAAGTTTTCTTGTATGGATGGGCCATTAGGCTTTAAGCTTTTTTTAGGAATAGATGTTGCAGGTGCTATGGCTACTTTATACAACAAAGCATCGTCACCATGCCAGGTAATTGTGCCACCAAATACAATGTTCAAAGGTTTTTTATTAATTTTTGTAACTGTTTGATTGGTTACAGTTATTACATAGGCATCAATACTATGTTTTGTAATATTGGTAAAAACAATCTTTTTATCATTTGGGCTCCACGATATATTACTAGCTTTTAAATTAGTTGGCAACCCCAATAACTTATATTCTTTTTTTGTTTTAATATTTTTAAGAACAAGGCTTGTAAAATAGTTTTGCCTGCTATAAGCATAATTATTAGGATTTACTCTTAACCCTGCTACACGTATTTCTGGTTCACCTAATTCCTCCACACTAGGGTAGCTGCTCCTTTCGCAAATTAGCATCCATTCTCCTTTACTATCTATAGATACAGTTGGCGTAGGTTTTGCAAGTAATAAATCTGAAATTTCTTTTGGAGGTGTTTGATAATTATTTTCGTTTTGAGCTATTGCAAAATTTACAATTACTAAAAGAGCAAAAACAAATAATTTTCTATAAAGCATAGTAGCAATTTTTAGGGTGTGAAGATAAGAACTGAAAAATGATTTTATAGAAAATCTATTTAAAGATGCTTATATTGAAAAAGAACGCCTATGTAGATTTAGGTTTGTAAAATTCTTTAAAAATAAGCCTTAAATTTTGATCGTAGGTAAGGTAATTGTATATCCAATTAATAAAAACCTGAATTCTGTTTTTTACTCCAACTAATAAAAACAAATGTAACCCCATCCAAATATACCAAGCAATAAATCCTTTAAAATGCAAAGCTGGTTTTTGAAAATCAACAACAGCTAAGTTCCTTCCTACTGTAGCCATACTACCTTTATCTTTATATTCAAATTCTAGTAAATTAGAATCATTTTTTTGTAATAATAAAATATTTTTTGCTAAATTTTTAGCTTGGTTAATAGCAACATTTGCTACTTGAGGATGACCATTAGGGTACAGAGTAGTTTCCATATAAGCAACATCTCCTAAAGCAAAAATATTTTGTTGATGTAAGACTTTGTTTTGCCTGTCAACTTTTATTCTATTGCCTCTTGTTATAATGGTGTTTTCTATTCCGTTAGGTACATTACCTTTAATACCAGCAGCCCAAATAACTGTATTGGTAGGTATTTCAATACCATTTTTAAGTCTTACTTTTTGCCCATCGTAGCTTTCTAATATGGAGTTTAAATACACATCAACACCTAATTTTTGTAGATACTGTAAGGAGTGCATACTGCTTTTATTGCTCATAGATGCAAGCGTTTTATCTGTGCCTTCCAGCAAATAAATTTTCATTAAGGAGAAATCTATTTCTGGATAGTCTTTAGGTAAAACATACTTTTTCATCTCTGCTAAAGAGCCACTCACTTCAACTCCTGTTGGGCCTCCACCAACCACAACAATAGATAATAATTTTTCAATTTCATGTTTATTTTGCAACAACAATGCATCTTCTAAATTCTGTATAAGCCTATGCCTTATTTGCAAAGCCTCCACAGTGCTTTTCATTGGGAAAGCATGCTTCTGTAAAAGTTCGTTACCAAAAAAGTTGGTATTAGCACCAGTTGCAAGTACTAAATAATCGTACTCAAAAATGCCAATATCTGTTACTATTTTATTTTCTTTAGAGTCAATTTTTTGTACTTCAGCTAACCTTATTCTAATATTCTTACTTTTTTGAAATACTTTTCTTAAGGGAAAGGAAATGTTGCTTGCATCTAATCCAGCAGTTGCAACTTGATAAAATAATGGCTGAAACTGATGAAAATTATATTTATCAAGTAAAGTTATATCTATACCCTTTTTATTATTCAATAATCTTGCAAGTTTTAAGCCTGCAAATCCTCCACCAACAATAATTACTCTCATTTTAATTGCATTATTTAAAGCAAATATAGGAAATTGTTTAATATGATTAGGATTACTAACTATATTAACAATTACTTAATTAGTTTATTAAAAATGGGTAAATTTTTAAGCTCCGATTTTTCTTTGATAAAAACAATAAAGGAAAATAATAATACTAATAAACTAGCAATAGTAAAACTAGACCAAAATGTGGTAAAATGTTTAATTAAAATGCTATGAATAAAATATAAAGCAACAACGTAAAAAATATAAGAACATAATTTTACCCATTCATAGGGTACAGGGTATTCTTTTTGCCCCCATACATAACTTAAAACCATCATACTGCCATAACAAGCAAAAGTTGCCCAAGCACAGGCTGTATAGCTATAATAAGGAATAAAAAAGTAGTTTATCACCAAGGTTATTACTACTCCAAAAATAGTTATAAGTGCACCAACATTAGTTTTATTTACTAGTTTATACCAAATACTTAAATTATAATAAATACCTAAAAAAATGTTTGCCAATAATAATATAGGAACAATATGTAAGCCTTGCCACATATTAGCATTTTGAATAAAATGCTTCCAAATATCTAAATATAAGGCAACCAAAAGAAACATAAAGCAAACAGTAATTACAAAAAAATTCATTACCCTAGCATAGGTTTTTTTGGCATCTGCATCTTTAGATTTTTTAAAGAAAAATGGTTCGGCACCCATTCTAAATGCTTGAACAGATAAAGTGATGAGTATGGATAATTTATAACATGCTGCATAAATACCCACTTCAGATTTTGCAGCCATTTCTGTTTGTACAGGAGCCCACCAGCTTAGCATTATTCTATCAAAAGTTTCATTTATCATTCCCCCAAAGCCTGCTATGATTAATGGTAAACTATACAGCATCATTTCTTTCCAAAGCTTGGTATCAAAGTTTAAACTAAAACTAAAAAACTCTTTAGATAATAATAATAATGTAAAAAGAGACTGGACAATGTTTGCAATTAAAATATACCCAACTGCAAAATTTGGTTGGTAAAACTTACTACACCAATGAGTAGGATTTTCTTTTAACCAGTTTGGGCAAAGGCTCAAAAAAAAGTAGATACAAAATACATTAATTAATATACTGGTAATTCTAATAAATGCAAACTTTAGTGGCCTGTTTTCTTGCCTTAGTTTAGCAAATGGTAATGTACTTAAGGCATCTAAAAAAATAATACAAACGGCTAAAACTAAATAATTATTATCGGCTTCAATTGTTAATAATGTGGTTAATGGTTTTGCCATTAATAGCATTATTACACTGAAAATAATAGAAGAAATAATAATTGAAATTGAAATAGTATTGTAAATCTTTTTAGCATCATAGGTATTGGCATACCTAAAATAAGCTGTTTCCATGCCGTAAGTAAAAATAATATTCATAAAAGGAATGAAAGAATATATAATACTCATTTCACCATACTGTGCGTTGGTAAACTTAAAGGTAATATACGGTGTAAGTATGTAATTAATAAACTTGGCAGCTATGGTACTTAATCCGTACCACATTGTTTGACCTGCAAGTTTTTTTATTCCACTCAATAGTTAAAATTTATGTATCAAAAATAGTAATGATTATGGTATTACAAATTATGTTATTAATTTTGAAATAATTATTAAACTAAATTTAAGAATCAATGAAAAAGTTTTTTTACTTGTTAGTGTTAATGCTAATTATAAAAACAACCAATGCACAGGAAACTTCCATAATTGTGGGTGGTGAAACAAAGCCAGCAATTAGTAGAGATGTAAATGAAAAAGAATCGGATGTAATTGATGCATTAAAGTATTATTTTCAACAAAAAGGAGTTAAAAAATTTAAAAAATCAAAAGGCATTTATACAGTTAAAGGAATAAAAATTAATGAGATTACCAATGACAACCTAGATTTATTTTTTA
>JADLER010000011.1 GCA_020846025.1 Bacteroidia bacterium
CAGCATTAGAAATTGTTACAAAATTTTCTGATTCATTGTTTTGTAATGCTTGAATAATCCATATATAATTAGTACCAACATCATATAAAGGAAAGATTACAGAAATTTCACTGTTCTGTAATTTCCAAATTTTATAATCATTAGTAATATTTGAAGTCATACTCCTTGTAGATGATGTTTTGCTGTATTTAGTACTCCCTTCCATGGAATTATGAATATTAATTTCCTTTGCACAAGAATAATTCCCCAATGTAACCACGGAGACTACAATAGCAATAAATAAAACAATAAATCTATTCATTTTAAATAATTTTACTTTAGCTGTCCAGCAGTTCCCACCGTTTGACCAATAGAGTCGCAGCATCTCTTAAATTGTTCACAATCATTTTACTCATCTTAATCCTGTAACGCTGAACGACTGTCTTAAAATTCCTCCGTTGTATATACGTTTGTGTCTGGATGCTATTAAAGATTTTAGTAGAATAATTTCTATTTTCAGGATACACTCTCTACATAATCTCTTCGCTTTTAAAGCAAATATATAAAGAAATCATAAGAAAGAAAGAAAGAAAATAATTTAATAAATATTTAACTTTGCTACTTGTCTTTGAAATATTATTTTACTATTGAGCTGGAAAACAACTACATAATTTATCAATTTAACACAAAATAAATCAGGATTTATGCTTTAAAATACGCTTCATAGTTTAATCTGTGTTTGTGTATCCTGGCTTAATCTTTATAGTTTTATCAACTTAAAACTTTAGTCTGCTATATCAATAAAATTAATATTAGTACATTAATTTTGTATGCCAGATGAAAACAAAAAAAAGGATCTTAATATCCAAAATCGATCTATCTTTCTATGTTAAAATTATGTCCAATATGTTTCTTATCCGTTTGAATAAATAATCCTCCACCTTTAAATATTTTAACCTGTAACCCATTAGCAGGATGTTTTAGCGTTGTAACAAAGGAACCTACGCAGCCGGAAGGACAACCACCATCATTGACACAGGAGATAATATTATCCGTTAAGTTGGAAAGGCAGCCTCCTGGCGATTGTGTATCCGGAGTATGTCCTCCACATGAACACCAATACCAAAAATCACCATATGTCTTACTCATAAGAGGTGTATCCAGATATAAAGTACCTTTTTTAATTGTCTTTTCCTGGTTTATCCAGTAAAATGGTTCCATTTTATCACCCGGAGCAAAGTAATAATGGTATTTATCATAGTCCAGGATTAGATTACCATAACTATCCCTGACAAAATCGCCAATTAAATAAAGCTTTTCCAACTGTATTTCAGTACCTTCCGGATGGTCTAATACTTCTTTGGTAACAGAAAGAGCATTATGAACATCCGACTCTTTCAGTATGATTGTAACATATTCATTATTTCCATTATTTATATAATAACTTTGAGAAATACATGCAAATGAAAAAAAACCACCCAACAATATAAAAATTAAATTTTTCATAACTTTGTAATTTAAAAATTAATAGATTCATTATGAATTATTATTGATCTGCTAGTTATAATCTGATTGTCAGCACTTTGATTTAAGTATACCCGAACGGAACACGCCTCACAAAAATTTCCATCACAGTAATGTTGATTACCACCATAGGTTCGTTTTATGCAATCATTTGTTTGTGCAGATACATCATTGCATTGGCAATCCCAGGTATAGTCTGATCCAGGTCTATAACTCACTTCTATTGATGGTTCATCGTCGTAATATATCGACAGTATACCAAAATTATTAACCGTATTCTGATTAGTGTTGTTTGACAAATTCAAAATCCCATAGACTTTACGAGATTCATTTCAAATACAGGTTGTTCAGTAATACCACGTTTATACTTGATTTCTGCACTATAGTCATTATTAACTCTTAATTTATATAACGTAATATTTTCTGATTCCGTACTTTTATTTGCAAAATTTTCTTCAGTACAAGTATAAAAAATAAATGTAAATAATAAAACCACACTAAAGTTAATAGCAAATCTAAATTTTATCATAGCATAACATTTATTGGCTGTCCGGCAGTACCCGCCGTTTGACCAATTGGGTCGCATCACCTCTTAAATCGCAATCAGGCTACTTACTTCTCCTGCATCTTGTAACGCTGAACGGCTGTCTTAAAATATATCCGTTTCCTGTAGTATTTATGTCTGGCAATTCAGTTTTTAAAAAGGACTTTTCCTTCTAATTGATGCTAGCGGTTGAATACACGACGGAGTGGTTTTTTGATCGCTCTGTGTGCTGTATGCATTGTTAGAAACTTTAGTTAATTATTGCTTTTATGAGTATATCCTAAATAAGCAGAATATATTCCGATTATTATTCCAATCCATAAAACAATACCTATGTTAAAGATGCTCTCAACAACAGAACCAATAGCTATTGTGTAAATTGCTAGTAAATTAATATACTTTGTATTTATCATTTTCTTTAGGATCAAATTGTTAAAAGCATTCTGTCACTGCACTACCATATGAATATGCAGAAACTCCTAAACTTATTGCAGCTGCGGTACCAACGCCTAAAGTCCAGGTTTCAACAACTACTGCACCAGCTACAGAGGCAGCAAGACCAACGGTATTTCCAAATACTGACCAAAATCCACAACCTTTCCGCAAATTTGAGTAAAATCCAATAAAATCTATATTAGAATTAATACAACCATTTTCTATTAAAAAGTAATATCTGTCAGCTATCGGGTGATTCCTTAGATTTTCTTGCTGCAAATCTGGCAATATTTTATTTGAATAATAGCCAAATTTTGTTGTTATATCTCGAGGAATGCTAAAAGTATTTTCTACCCAAATACAGTAGTCTTTAAAAGAATTAAATGAAATATTACTTGAAACA
>JADLER010000012.1 GCA_020846025.1 Bacteroidia bacterium
AGATTGTAACCACGAATTTGTTTCCATATTAAAGTTTTATTTGTTTTGATTTTTGATGAACGGGAATAACCATTTCTTTCTCGAGGGTTTCACGAGATAAAAAAGGATACAAATCTTCAAGCGGTGGCGAAATCAATGTGCCATCAGGATTAATATTAAACGATGTTTTAGGTGCTAATAATTGCATAGAGTGTATAAATACTTCGCAAAGCACAGGACCGTTTTCATTCAATACTTGTGGAATAATCTTTTTAGATTCGTCTAATGAATTTATTTTAAAAGTTTTAAATCCAAAGGCTTCTCCAATCTTTTTAAAATCAGGGCAACTTACTCCGCTTTTTTGTCCTGAACCCGAAAATTTAGGGCCAAATAAATTATTTTGCGTATGCTTTATGGTTAAGTAACCATCATTAACGTAAACAAATAATTTAATGGGTAATTGATGATGAATAATTGTTTGCATTTCTTGTAAATTCATCATCATAGAGCCATCGCCATTTAGTAAAATAACACGTTGCTTATCAGCGGCCAGCGAGGCACCTATTGCGCCAGGTAAACCAAAGCCCATTTCGCCAAGACCTGTAGAGGTAACAATACGCTGTTGCTCTTTTAATTTAATAGCTTGATGCGTGCATGTTAATGCAGTGCCCATATCAGTTACAATAATCTCATTTGGCAAAAAGTGCTTATTTAATTCGTTAATAAAAGAGTATGAGTTCAAAAAGCCATCTTGTTCTTTATGTAATCCATCAGGTTCTACAAATGGATAAGTTTGTTTCCAATTGTTACAAGTGGTTATCCAAGGTGAGAGGTTTTGACTTGTTGGTTGAATGTCTTTACCAAGTAAAGTTTCTATAAAAGTTTTGGCATCACATTCTATCAGGGTAAATGATGTATCGTGGGCAAATTTATCCAACTCTGTTTTATCAATATCAACTATTACTTTTTTAGCATCTCTTGCAAACTCTTTTAAGTCGTAGCCAATTTGAGGAATTGCCATACGTGTTCCTATCGTAATTAATAAATCAGCGTTTTGAACTACAAAGTTGGCACAGCGTTGTCCGTAAGTTCCTTCTCGTCCATAATTTAAAGGATGTTCAGAGGCAATCATATCAACGCCATTCCAAGCTAACATAAAAGGCGTATTAAATTTTTGAATTAAATTTTCTAGTAAATGATGAGCCTTACCGAGTCTTACGCCGTTACCAAATATAAATACAGGGCGTTTTGCTTCTTTTATAAGTTGGTTAATTTGGTTAATATGCTGGGTTGAAACTTGGTATTTTTTGTTTTCTGGAATATAACTTTCTAACTCATCGGGGTTGATTTGAGCCGCCTGTACATCGGTTGGAATATCTATCCACACTGGGCCTGGTCGTCCAGATTCTGCAATATGAATGGCTTTTTGAAATTCGTATTTTACACGCTTAGGGTCGGTAATTAATACAGCATATTTTGTAATATTTGACACCGTTTTAGCAATATCAAATCCTTGCACTCCCCACATTCTTAAATGTTCGTGTTCTTTTACAAATTGCGATTTTTCTTGTCCCGATATAATTAACACAGGAATGGAATCTGCCCAAGCATCTAATGCACCTGTAATGGCATTGGTTGCTGCACCACCAGATGTTGTTATCATAACACCTAGGCGCCCGCATATTCTTTTATAAGCTAATGAGGCTAATACACCGCTTTGTTCTTGGTGTGGATGTATTGAAACCAAATTTTGATTATTATAAATCGAATCTAATAAATGCACATTTCCTGCTCCTGAGATGGAGAAGATATGTTTCATATTGTGTTCTACAAAAAGTTGGGCGATATAATCTGATACTTTCATGTGAGCAAAAATTAGGTAAATAAGTTAAATTTAAAATGCTTGATTATGATGATGAGTTGTTATTTTATTCGATTAAAAATTAAGAACTGATAGGAATTATCCTGAAATTCATTACAGCTTTGGTTGTATGGTACAGCCTCGCCTACATCAATAATTTGACGATTAGAATTTTTTACTAATCCAGAGATTGGAACAATCATTATTGTATTGGAAGTTGCCTGAGGTTTAGTATTTGAAAGTGTAATTTCTAGATTTTTAAATTTCCAAGAAGCATAATCTTTTTCTTCAAAAGGGTGGAAGTCGTACAAATGAAAATCTTTGGAGTATTCTTTAGATTTTTCATAACCACTATTTTGTCTTCCATAAGCATCATGCATCCTTATTAAGTCGCCTTTCATTGGTGGTGTTTCTATTTCCATAATAAAGGCGCCTTCATCCGACACAGCTTTAGATGAATGGAATACACAAGGCTCAAGTACAACGGCTTCTAAAGGATTTAAAATATATTTATCATCAAAGGTTGTGCATTGTACTTGTCCATCTAACACAATAAGTGAGGTGCGTTTTTTAGCATGGCAGTGCATGGAGGTAGCTTGCTCTTTAGTAACTCTTAAAAACCAAATGGCTACTTTTTCGTTTTGAAACCATAAGTATTCATAACCCCAAGGCTTGTTCACTACCACGTTTCTATAGTCAAAGTTATTAGCAAAGTCAGACGACTCTACTTTTAACCTCGATAAATTTTCGAAATCATTAAGAGATGGGAAAACTTTATAAATCATTATTTTTTATTTATCTCGTCATAAACTTTTAGCGTTTCTTTCATCCACTCGGTGTTATCTCTAAAATGCGGTGCAGTTACAATATTACCATCTGAAATTACCGACACATTTTGATAATCGGCACCTGCATTAATTAGGTCGTCTTTACAACCCACATAACAAGTCATTTTTTTGCCTTTAACTATACCAGCCGAAATTAATACCCAAGGGCCGTGGCATACCGAACTAATTACTTTTCCTTCTTTATGCATGTCTTGTATAAATTTTAGTAACTCAGGTATTTGACGTAAACGGTCGGGAGATTCTAAACCACCAGGCACAATTAATAAATCGTATTGACTGGAGTTTAATTTTTTAATATCAACAGTTGCTTTTATAGGTAATCCGTGTTTAGCAATCACATCCACGCCTCCGTTAGAAGCAACATCTACCGTAAATCCATTTTCGGGTAGTCGGTAAAAAGGGTAGGCAAATTCTGTATCCTCAACAGCAGGGCCTACAACAATAACAGCTTTTTTCATCATTATATTTTATGTTTTTAAATACCCATCCAAGGGCGTTTATTGGCATCGTATAAATTTTGTAAGTAATCAATATCACGTTCAGTATCTACATTTTGCCAAAAATCATCGTGTTTAAATAAAGAAATGTCATGGTTACTGGTTAAGGTATTAAACACTTCAGTTTCTAAATTACACTCGTTAATAGGCGAAAGGTATTCAAATAATTTACTGCTGGCTACCATAAATCCACCATTAATTCTCGATTGACGCATTTCTAATCGAGCATTTGGATTATAGGTTAAATGTTCGGTGTGTTCGTAAAATGTTCCGAATCTTGATGGCGGATTAATGCCTGTAACCGTTAATGTTTTATTGTGTTGTTCATGAAATTGAAGTAAGTCTTTTAAGTTTACATTGGCTAACACATCAGAGTAAGCTATAAAAAACGTTTCGTGTTTTAGGTAACGCTCACAACGAGCAATGCGTGCGCCAGTAGAGGCAGAGAGGCCTGTGTCAATTAACTTAATAGTCCAGTTTTCTTCTGGTATTTTATTTAAAGAGGTTATTTCATTATTGGCAATTTTCACTTCAATATCATGCAATAATTCAAAGCTATTCATAAAATATTCTTTTATTTTATCGCCGCCTTGTCCCAGTGCTAATACGAAATCGGTATAACCATAACTACTGTATAATTTCATAACATGCCATATTAAAGGTCGGTTTCCAACTTTTAATAATGCTTTAGGAATACGTGCACCTGTAATTGGATCAATAATTCCTCTGCCTCCGCATAGTAGTAAACATTTCATATTTGTACTTTATAATTTTATTTCAAAAATATTAAAATTTATGAGCTTTTGATAGTTTTATATTTAGTATTTATACCAAATATAACTATAATTTACTCCAATCTGCTTGTTCTTTTTCATCTATACTTCTTCAAAAAATAGTTCCATAGGCAAAGCTATGCAACGATTTTTTTCATCGTCTTGATAAAAAATTACTAACCATCTTTGGATTAAATCATAATTACATTTGGTATTACTTGTTTTTTTATAGGGTTCTTAATTATATAAATTTCTTAATATTTTAAGTTAAAAAGCTATCAATAGTTCGTTTAAATCCAGTTTTTACATCGGTTGTTGGCGTCCAACCTAGTTCAGATATCTTTTCAATATTTGGCGAATTTCGAACGATAGGACTTTTTAAATAGTTTTTGTTGTTTTTTAGGTCTTGATTAAACTGAACACTTAATTGATATTCGGGATACAACTGCACAAGGGTTTGAGCAAGTTGTAAGATGCTGTATTCTTCATTAGGATTTCCTACATTATACGCCTCTCCATCTTTTCCAGTTATTAATACAGTAAGAAAAGCTAATGTAGCATCTTTTAAATAACAAAAAGGTCTGATGGCGCTTCCATCGCTATTTAAAATAATGTTTTGTTTATTAACAATATTTGCAACAAAATCGGCAAATACCCTACCATCATCTAGTTTCATGCCTGGACCGTAAGTGTGAAAAGGTCTTACAATTTTTGCTTTTACACCATATTGCGCATGATAACTTACACAAATATTTTCGCCCATACGCTTACTTTCGCCATAACAAGCTCTTACATTAGCGCAATTCAAATAGCCAAAAGTATCTTCTTTAATTGGGATTAAGTGTTCAGGAACTTCGCCATATACCTCGCCTGAGCTGAAGTATAAAAAAGACTCAACATTATTGTTTTTTGCTAAGTTAATTAAATTAATTGTTCCTAAAACATTAGCATTAAGTGTTCCTACAGGATCGGTTCCATAGAACTTAGGACTCGCTTGGCTAGCGGCATGAATGATAAAATCAATTTTTTTATCAATTTTAATTTCATGAGCAACATCTTGATTAATAATGTGAAGATTGGGATTTGATAGGTGATGGTTAAAACGTTTTTTTGCATTATCCATACTTCTTACAAGAGCTATTACCGTAATTTGGTGCTGTGTGGCAACCTGTAAAAATGTTTCAACTAAATAGGCTGGCAAAAAACCATTAGCCCCTGAAATTAAAACAGTTTTGCCTTTAAAATTGTTCCAATGTTTAAATTCGGAAACAATGGCGTGGATGTCTTCAACTATGATTGGATTCACAAGTAAATTGTATTAATTTAAACCCTTAAATTAACAAAAAATCTTTGATATTATTTCATAGAAAAGAATTATTAATACTCATTAAAATATATTACATTTGGATATTAGTATGAAAAAGCATATATCTGTTATTACTCCTTGTTATAATGAAGAAGGCAATGTAGGACCTTTAACAGAGGTTATACGAAAAATATTCGAAAAATTACCACAATACACCTACGAACATGTTTTAATTGACAACTGTTCGACAGACAAAACTCAGGAAATTCTTAGAGATATTGCATCAAAGGATAAAAATGTAAAAGTAATTTTTAATGAACGTAATTTTGGTTGGATTCGTTCTCCTTTTCATGGATTAATTCAATGCCATGGTGATGCGGTGATATATATGGTTTCCGATTTTCAAGAACCTCCTGAAATGATACCTCAGTTTCTTGAAAAATGGGAAGAAGGATTTAAAATAGTAATTGGAATTAAGCAACAGAGCAAAGAAAATCCAATGATGTTTGCAATTAGAAAGATGTTTTATAAAATACTTTCAAGCGCATCGGATGGAGAGCCTACAATAAAAAATTTCACAGGCTTTGGATTATACGACCAAAAATTTATTTCTATCATTAGAAACATTGATGACCAATATCCATTTTTAAGAGGCTTAGTTTCTGAACTTGGCTTTAGCCGTTATGAAATTCCGTATGTTCAACCTAATAGATTATCTGGTAAATCGAGTGCTAATTTCTTTAAGTTATATGATGTAGCCATGCTTGGTTTTACTAGTCATTCTAAATTACCATTACGATTATCGGCTTTTGTAGGATTTTTCTCGGCTATAATTAGTTTTTTAGTAGCTGTTGGATATTTTATTTATAAATTAATTTATTGGTATGAATTTCAAATTGGTATGGCGCCTATGGTTATAGGCATATTTTTCTTTTCGTCGGTACAACTGTTTTTTATTGGTATTATTGGCGAGTATATCGGAGCAATTCATACGCAAATACGGAAGCGTCCATTAGTTATTGAAAAAGAAAGAATAAATTTTTAAAATATGAAAGTAGTTATACTCGCTGGAGGGCTTGGCACTCGCTTAGCCGAAGAAACGGATGTAAGACCTAAACCTATGGTGGAAATTGGTGGTCGGCCAATTATTTGGCATATTATGAAAATATATGCTCATTATGGATTTAAAGAATTTGTTGTGTGTTGTGGTTACAAAGGCTATGTTATTAAAGAGTATTTTGCAAACTATTTCTTACATCAAACGGATGTAACCTTTGATTTAGCTAACAATAAAATGGAAGTGCATAATTCTGGTTCTGAAGATTGGAAAGTAACGCTGGTAGATACAGGAATAAACACTAATACCGCAGGTAGAATTAAACGCATTCAAAAATATGTAGCCAACGAACCATTTATGCTAACATACGGCGATGGTGTATCGAATATTGATATTCATAAATTAATTGATTTTCATAAAAAAGCGGGGAAAATAGCCACTTTATCATCTATTCAACTGCCAGGTAGATTTGGTAATGTAGAAACAGATGAAAAAGGAACTGTAAAAACATTTCAAGAAAAACCAATTGGTGATGGTGTAAGAATAAATGGCGGTTTTTTTGTTTTAGAACCTGAAATTTTTAAATATTTAGATGGCAATATGGATGATATACAATGGGAAAAGAAACCATTAATTGAAATAGCAAATGATGGTAAATTAGCCGCTTATCAGCATGATGGATTTTGGAAATGTATGGATGCCATTAGAGATAAAATTGAATTAGAAGCATTGTGGCAAAGTGGAGAAGCTGCTTGGAAAATTTGGAAGTAAAAAAATTTATGTCTTTAGATTTATTTCAGAACATATATCAAGGAAAAAAAGTTTTAATAACTGGGCATACGGGATTTAAAGGCTCGTGGATGGCAATTTGGTTAAAAGAACTTGGCGCAGAGGTTTATGGTTATGCCTTAGAGCCTTATACACAAAAAGATAATTTTGTTACAACACATTTAAAAAATAAAATTAATCATCGCATAGGTGATGTTAGGCATAAAGAAGACTTAGCCCAATATGTTCAGCAAATAAAACCAGATATTGCGTTTCATTTAGCAGCTCAACCTTTGGTTATCGAATCGTATCATCAGCCTCATTATAATTTTGAAACTAATTTAATGGGAACTGTTAATTTTTTTGAGGCAGTACGTTCATGCTCTTCGGTGAAAGTTGCTATAAATGTTACTACCGATAAATGCTATCAAAACATAGAGCAAAATATTGCTTATAAAGAAGATGATAAAATGGGAGGTGATGATCCGTATAGTGCTTCTAAAGGTTGCTCGGAGTTAATTACACATTCGTATGAGGTTTCTTTTTTTAATTCAGAAAATACGGCTCATATAGCTTCTGCTAGAGCTGGTAATGTGATAGGAGGTGGAGATTTGGCTGATAATCGAATTATTCCCGACTTGATGAGTGGGTACGAAAATAATGAAACTACCATTATTAGAAATGCACAATCGGTTAGACCTTGGCAATTTGTATTAGAACCTTTGTATGGTTATTTAAAATTAGGCGAAAAATTATTTACAGAAGGTAAAATATTCTCGGGAGGATGGAATTTTGGTCCTTATCCTGATAAAACTTATTCGGTGGCAGATATGGTTACTGAAGTTAAAAAATGGATTCCTGAAATTAAAGTGGAAACTCCTGAACTTAACAATAAATTACACGAGGCAAAATTGCTTCAACTTAGTATTGATAAAGCCATACAAAAACTAGGATGGAAACCAAAATTAAACTTTGAACAAACTATTAAATTTACGATTCAAGGTTACCAAGATGAATTATCATCTCAACAAGATATTTACGATTTACGTGTCAAACAAATAAAAGCATATTGTAATAAAAACAGTTAAACCATAAAAGCCATAAAAGTTCATAAAAGAATGTTTTAAATAAAATCACAAATAAAGAGTAGCGTATTTAAAATAGTTAAACCATAAAAGTCATAAAAGTTCATAAAAGAATGCTTTTAACAAAATCACAAATAAAAGACCTTACTTATCAAATCAATGGTGCTGCCATCGAAGTTCACAAGTCGCTTGGGCCAGGCTTGTTAGAAAGTGTTTATCATAAATGCCTAATTCACGAATTGAATCTTCGTAAGATTTCTTTTACTTCTGAAATGATAGTACCTATTAGTTATAAAGGTTTAGAGTTAGAAACAGAATTACGTTGTGATTTATACATTGAAAATTCGATAGTTGTTGAGTTAAAAGCAGTTGAAAAGATATTGCCAATTCATGAAGCGCAAATTTTGACGTATATGAATTTATTAGAAGCGCCTTTTGGGATATTATTTAATTTCAATACTACAAATCTATATCACGATGGACAGAAAACCTTTGTTAATGTACTTTATCGAGTATTGGATGAATAAAATCTAGATACGTTCTTTTATGGTTCGAATGATTAAATAAAAAATTAAACTATGTCAAAATTATTAGAAATAAAACCTTTGTTAATGTACCTTATCGAGTTTAGATGAATAAAATCTTTATATGTTCTTTTATGACTTTTATGGTTCGAATGATTAAATAAAAAATTAAACTATGTCAAAATTATTAGAATTAAAACATCAAATACATGCACTCATAAAAGAGTATCATGATGAGGCCTTTAAGCAAAAAACATTTGTACCAGGAGAATCGTCGGTACCAGTTAGTGGTAAAGTATTTGACCATAAAGAATTGCAACTTATTACCGATTCGGCTTTAGATGCATGGTTTACTACAGGAAAGTTTAATACCGAGTTTGAAAAAAAATTAGCCAAGTTTATCAATGTTAAATCATTAATTACTGTAAACTCTGGCTCGTCAGCTAATTTGGTTGCTTTTTCTACCTTAACAGCACATGAATTAGGCGAAGAACGAATAAAACCAGGTGATGAAGTTATTACAGTGGCGGCTTCGTTTCCTACTACGGTAAATCCTATTTTACAATATGGCGCTATACCAGTATTTTTAGATGTTACCATTCCTGAGTATGAGATGGATGTAACCTATTTAGAGAAGGCCTTGTCTCCAAAAACTAAAGCAGTTGTGGTTGCGCACACCATGGGTAATGTATTTAACTTAGATGTGATTACAGCATTTTGCGAAAAACATAATTTATGGTTAATGGAAGACTGTTGCGATGCTTTAGGCGCAACTTATAATGGTAAACATGTTGGTACATTTGGAGACGTAGCAACATTAAGTTTTTATCCTGCTCATCACATTACAATGGGCGAGGGTGGAGCTGTATTTATGTCGAGCTCTAAACTAAAAAAAATTGCCGAATCATTCAGAGATTGGGGAAGAGATTGTTGGTGTGAGCCAGGGAAGGACAACACTTGTGGCTTGCGTTTTTGCCAATGTCATGGTGATTTACCAGAAGGTTATGATCACAAATATGTGTATTCTCGTCAGGGCTTTAACTTAAAGATAACCGATATGCAAGCGGCTTTGGGTTTGGCACAATTAGAAAAATTAGATGATTTTATCAAAGTTCGCCGACATAATTTTGAGCTACTTTATAAAACGTTAGAAAAACATTCAAATAAATTAATCTTACCAAAAGCTACTGATAAAGCAAATCCATCGTGGTTTGGATTTTTAATTACTGTAACTAAACAAGCAGACATTACACGTAATGAGTTAGTACAACAATTAAACAACAAAAAAGTGGCCACTCGTTTACTTTTTGCAGGCGATTTAAGGAAACAACCTTATTTTAAAGATTATGATTATCGCATTGTTGGAGATTTACCAAACACCGAAATTATTGTGAATGACACCTTTTGGATTGGTGTTACTCCAATGATAAACGATGAGATGATTGCCTACATTGGTCAATGTTTTGACGAGATATTAGGTTAATTTTTTTTCGACAGTAAAAGTAAAATCAATCGGTATTATCAAGCGTCATAATCTACCACTACTTTTTCGGTAAGTGGATGTGATTGGCAAGTTAAAATAAACCCCTCAGCTACCTCTGCTTCTGTTAAGGCAAAGTTGGCATCCATTTTTACTTTACCTTCTAACACTTTGGCTCTACATGTGCAACAAACTGCACCTTTACAGCTAAATGGTGCATCAACACCCGCATCTATGGCTGCATCTAAAATTGTTAAACCTTCAGTATTGAGAGTTAATTCGGTTTCAATACCATATTGTATAATCGTAACTTTACTATTTACGGCTTTGTCAGATGAAACGCCTTGCTCTGCTTTTGCTACAGCATCTGCCACAGCACTAAAATATTCAATATGAATTTTTTCTTTAGCTATTTTTAAATCATCAAGGGCAGTTTTAATATTCTCCATCATTGGTCCAGGCCCACAAATGAAAAATTCTTCGGCACTAGATAATTGAAACTTACTGATTATATTTTTAACCTTGTCAGGAGTTAATAAGCCTTTTTGTAATTCATCAATGGCATTTTTAGGTTCGTCAAAAACATTTATGAGTTTAATTTTATCTGCATTTTCAGAAACTATTTTCTCAATTTCAGCACCAAAAATCACACTATCTTCATTTCTATTGGCATAAACTAAAGTAATAGTACTTTGCTTCTCTATATAAAGCACACTTTTTAAAATACTCATCATAGGTGTTATACCACTTCCACCTGCAAATAATACATAATGTTTTTTTTGATGACCTGATAGTATAGAGTTAAAAGTACCCATTGGCGTCATTACTTCTATGCTATCCCCAACTTTGAGTTGTCTATTAATAAAAGTAGAGGCTCTTCCATCTTTTACTTCCTTTACGGCTACTCTAAGTTCTTTTTCGCTATAAGGGCTAGTACAAATACTATAAGAACGGCGTAGTTCCTCGCCATTTACATTTAATTTAAGGGTAATGTATTGTCCTTGTTTAAATTGAAATTCGGGTTGAACTGGCAAAGGAATATCGAAAGCAACTGATACGGCATCGGCAGTTTCTCGGCGAATATCTTTTATTTTTAAAGTATGAAATCTAGCCATTTGATAAAATTTTGATGCGCAAAAGTAAAAATTTATGCGACATATACGAGTAAAATGCTAATTATAATAAGTTAAGCCATAATTTTTCTCATTTTATGATGAAAATCAGTAAAAAAAAGATTGAAATAAGATTAAGCAATACCTTATATTTGTAAATATAGTACAAAAAATAGTATAATTGACGTTTTAATATAATATGGAAAATAACAAATTTGAAAGTCAGTTTGAAGCTAAATTAGCTAATAACGATGTGATTGAGCCAAAAGACTGGATGCCAGAAAACTACCGTAAGCATTTGATTAGGCAAATATCTCAACACGCACACTCAGAGATTGTGGGCATGTTGCCAGAGGGAAATTGGATAACAAGAGCCCCAAGTTTACGTTCAAAGGTAGTTTTATTAGCAAAAGTGCAAGATGAAGGCGGACACGGTTTGTATTTATATACCGCTGCCGAAACCTTGGGTGTTAGTCGCGATGAATTGTTAGATAATTTATTAACTGGTAAAGCCAAATATTCATCTATTTTTAATTACCCTACCTTAACTTGGGCAGATATGGGTGCTGTTGGTTGGTTAGTAGATGGTGCTGCTATTATGAATCAAGTAATGTTGCAACGCACCTCTTATGGCCCTTATTCGCGCGCCATGATTCGTATTTGTAAAGAAGAAAGTTTCCATCAACGCCAAGGGTACGAAATTATGACACGTATGGCTTTTGGAACACCTGAACAAAAAGCAATGGCACAAGATGCTTTAAATCGTTGGTGGTTTCCTTCTATGATGATGTTTGGTCCGCCAGATGCTGAATCTCCAAATAGTGAAAACGCTTTAAAATGGCGTATTAAACGAGAAACAAATGATCAGCTTCGTCAAAAATTTGTAAATCAAACAGTACCTCAAGCAGAATATTTAGGGTTAACAATGCCTGATCCGAATATTAAATGGAATGAAGCTAAAAAAGGATATGATTACAGCGATCCAGATTGGACTGAATTTAAGAATGTAATTAGCGGCAATGGCCCTTGTAATAAAGAACGATTAGCTGCTCGTAACAAAGCTCATAATGATGGCGCTTGGGTTAGAGAAGCTGCGAATGCCTTTGCAAAAAAACGTAAAGAAGTATATGAAGCAGCTTAATTTATAATCTATTAAAAATAAAAAACATTAATCATCAAAAACATTAAACCATGAAAGACAATCAAGGACCACTTTGGGAAATATTTTTACAAAAGAAAGCCGGACAACCTTATGTACACTGCGGAAGTTTACATGCTTACGATAAAGAAATGGCTTTACAAAACGCAAGAGATTTATATACGCGTCGTCAGGAGGCAACTGCTATTTGGGCAGTTCCTGCAAATGCTATCGTAGCTAGTAGCCCCGAAGATATTGGACCATTTTTTGAACCAGCTAATGATAAAGTGTATAGACATCCTACTTTTTATCAAATACCTGATGCTATAGGACCAATGTAATTATAGAGCTTGAGATATAGAAATACAACTCTTTTATTGTAACATAAAATATTTTGAAAATGACAAAACAAGAAGCTTTATTTAATTATACATTACGCTTAGCTGATACTAATCTAATTTTAGGACAACGCTTAAGCGAGTGGACAGGTGTTGGTCCTTTTTTAGAAGAAGATTTAGCTCTAACCAATATTGCACTTGATATTATAGGAACCGCTACAGCTTTATATGAATATGCGGCAAAAATAGAAGGAAAAGGAAGAACTGCTGATGATTTGGCTTATCTAAGAACAGATCGTGAATTTTATAATCCTAAATTAGTAGAACAACCTAATGGCGATTATGCTAAAACCATTGTAAGACAAGTTATAATGGATAGTTTTGATTTTTATTTTTATACAGCACTTACTAAAAGTAAAGATGAAACCCTAGCAGGTATTGCTCAAAAAGCCATTAAAGAATCAACATATCATTTGCGTCATACTTCATCTTGGGTAGAACGATTTGGAGATGGCACTGAAGAAAGCCACCGTAGAGCTCAAGATGCTATTAACGAATTGTGGCAATTTACAGGTGAACTTTTTGAAGTAGATGAGACTGATACTTTATTGGTTAAAGAAGGAATAGCTGTTGATGTAACTGCTTTTAAAACTACTTGGGAAA
>JADLER010000013.1 GCA_020846025.1 Bacteroidia bacterium
ATTATGCGGTAAGGGTAAGGTTTTGTTCAATTAATTAAATAACAATTCATTAATAAATCTAAATAAATTCTACTGATTAAAATTCAGGTTTTATAAATAAAACACACAATACAAGATGTGTTAAGTAGATTTTAAATTTTTAAAAAAAAATTGCTTTTTAGAGAAAAACAATTTAAAATTGTTTTGCAAATTAATATTCTGTATTACTCCCCATTTATTACTTACAGAATTTAGTATATATGAAACTTTCTTTAAATATTTTTATAAAACTTAAATTTAAACACTATGAAAAATCTAATCATTTTAGTAACATTATTTACTATTGCTTTCAACCCAAAATCTAATGCTCAAGCTCACCTTTGTGATGATCCCTGCCCGTCTGGAAATTTATTGACATCAAAAATTGATTTATGTAAATATAAAATACTTGTAGTAGATTCTTTGAGTAATACATATGATACATTAAATGATGAATTTTGTTTTGCATTAATAAATTATAGAATTAGAACTTGTAATGGTATAACCTCAATAATAATAGACAACTACGTTATTATCGAAGCTTTTAATTCTATTTATAGTAATATTTCAAATTCGTACAGTCTTTGGGATACTATTATTATTATTGACAGCAGTTGCAATTATTGTCCTCTGAACTTAGCTAATATAGATTTAGCAGCTAAAGACGCAATAAATACTTTAGTTAATTCGATTGGTAGTCAAACACAATCAAACTATGAAGTTTATTTTAAAGGTAGTTGTTCATCATGGACAGGCTTTAGTTTTCCAGACAGTTCGTTTTATCTTGGTATGGATGAAGGAGGGAATGTAGATACGTTTTATGTTTCATCACAAGATCGTTTTTTTCAATCAATTCCTTGTGGTGAAGCCTGTTGTAAATTAACTTATGAATGGCAAACTACAACATTAGCCAATGGAGAAACAATACAAACACTTAAAGTAATAGATATTGATGGTGAAACTGAACAATGTATTAATATGCCATTGCCTACTCCTTCAAATTATTCAGGAGTTACTAAACTTTATGTTTTTAATCCGATAAATGGAACATACGAACAAACAATTGGAGATATTATTGAACAAAATCCTTGTAAATTAGAATGTGAAATCTTACGTTCAGAAATCCCACTTAACTCATTTTATATTAAAACAGAATCAGAGAAAGACATTACTAAAATTGATAAGAAAATTATAAATGTGAACTCTTATATAGAAATTGAAACACCTGAAGTTTTAACTAAAATTAATATAATTGACATTTGGGGCAATAAGACTAAATCAATTGTAAATTTAAATTCAAAAAGAATTGAATTATCTGAACTTAAGAATGGCATTTATTATATTCAATACTATTTTAAAAACGGAAATATTATTAGCTCAAAAATTCAAAAACAATAGCTATATTTGGTAGTAATTTGAGCCTATTTAGATATGCTAAGAAATGCTTTAACCTTTCTTCTTTTATTATTTTCCCAATTATTATGGAGTCAACAATTTGATAAAGCGAGAATTATAGGAGGCTATAACGATAAAATTATAAAAGGATTAGCATTTGATAACAATGGAAATAAATATGTTTGTGTTTCAGCAAATGATGTTGTTATAATAGATAGTCTTAGCATATCTCCATTAACTCCCCCTATTTTTAGCGCAGAATATGATTTATTATTATTAAAATTTGACAAGGATAACAACTTTATTCATTTCAATAGAATTACTAATGTTTTTTTATTTGTAAGTAATGTAGAAATAAAGTTTACACCACAAAATGATTTACTATTGGCTGTTCGGGTAATGAATTCATCGGATATTAAATTTTACAATCCCAACAACATACTATTTAAAAATATTGAGCATAAAGTTCATGGAGGTGTATCTCAATTACAAGCAAAAACAATATTATGTAAAATAAAACCGACTGGACAATTTGAATGGGTTAACCTTATGTATGGAGTACCTAAAAGCAATGCGCAAAACATTAATTTTGAAGTTGATTTTTGCCAAAAACTTGATGGAACAATTTATATTAACTTTACTAATAATTATTTCTCATCAAGTAGTATAGACACTTTATTTGTATTGCATTCACAGGTAAATACAGATACAATAATCACTTCACAAGATCAATTAATATTAAAATTCAATTCTGCTGGTAACTACATATCACACATCAGTCCTTTTATTTCCCTAAATTTTACAAATTCTAATTTTATTCCTCGTTTTGCAATTACAACATTAAACAATGAGGTATATTTTACAGGGAATATAGTCATAATTAGTGAAGATAGCATTAAAACAACACATGGGTATGAGGTACTTGATACAGGAAAACATTTTATGTTATTAAAAGTTGATTTAAATGATAGTATTGAGTGGGTAAAAACAATTGGAAAAATGTACCCGACAAATCAATCGAAATCAATTATGATTGATTTAGATATAGACAGTACAAATAACGATATATTAATTGCTATTAGTTCAAATCCTGATATATTGTCTATGAAATTATTTCCTCCAAGTTTAGTTTTTGGCACTTATTTAACAAAGTTAAAACCAGATGGTTCGATTAAATGGTATCAGTTTTTAAACAATATCAGCAATTCATCTTACAAAATGAATTACAGACTTAAGCAGCAGGTTTTATATGCTGAATCAAAATATTTCAATGGTTATTTTCAAGATAGATTACCTTACAACTTTTATGGACATAAAACTTGTTTTATTGCATATCAAGATTCACAAAATAATTTTATTTCAATAAATAGCATTTATAGTGATACTGTAAATTTAAGTAACACCATTTATAAGGACGCATTTTCTATTAATACAGAAGGTATAGTGTTAGTAGGTGGTAATTTTATGGATAGTATTACATTGCCTTGCAACCCTATTTATAATTATGATTTTAACGATAGCAAGTCTGATGTTTTTTTGATTGAATTCAAACCTATACTTTCAATTGACACTATTTTCTGCGACTCTATGCCCTCACCAAGTAGAAAATATTTATGGCGAAATTCCGGTTATTATTATGACACCCTTCAAAACTTAAATGGCTGTGATAGTGTAATTTTATTAAATGTAGAAATTATACCTAAATATAATCTTATAGACACAATAGTATTGCAAAACCTTAATTCCCCTAGTGGAAAATATATTTGGGATAGTTCAGGAACCTATATTGACACTTTAATAAACCGTCTTGGATGTGACAGTATTTTAATTATAAAACTAAACGTATTGCAAAGCAGAAGCTATATTGACACTTCTGTATGTTACTTTTTTAGATTAAATGAGAATTCGAAAACATATACCCAAACAGGTTATTATATTGATACATTAATCAACAAAAATGGATATGATAGTATTATATATATTCATTTAAAAATCAACCACAATACATCAACATTAGATACCTCGTATTGCAATGCCGTGTTAAGCCCGAGTGGTAAATTTTGGATGCACAACTCCGGCTATTATTCCGATACTTTAACGAACAGTCTCCTTTGCGATAGCATTATTACCATTCACTTTA
>JADLER010000014.1 GCA_020846025.1 Bacteroidia bacterium
CTTTTATTGTTGGTGTTTCAGTACCGATTTTATTTATCACTTGTGCTAATGATGAACCTCCAAGTTTAAATGTGTCTTGCGAAAAATTAAGATAATAGATATTTCCTCCATTACGTTTTAAAACAGGCTCAACAACCTTGGTGATATTTGTGCAATTACCAATAGCAGAAATTATAACTGTACCAGGAGCAATCACTTCATCATTTGGGTATTTTTGTTTCATAGATAAAGAGTCTTTACCTGTTGGAATATTAATACCTAATTCAATTGCAAAATCAGAACAAGCTTGAACTGCTTCATATAAGCGAGCATCTTCACCTTCGTTTTTGCAAGGCCACATCCAGTTTGCTGAAAGAGAAACGGCTGATAATCCTCCTTTAAGTGGTGCCCACACAATATTGGTTAATGCTTCTGCAATTGAATTTCTAGAACCTGCCTTTGGGCATATTAATGCTGATATTGGCGAATGTCCAATTGTGGTGGCAATGCCTTCATAACATTTAAAATCTAATGCCATTACGCCTACATTATTTAATGGTAAATGCAATGGACCACAATTTTGTTGTTTGGCAACACGTCCACCTACACAACGATCTACTTTATTAGTTAGCCAATCTTTACAAGCAACAGATTCCAATTGTAAAACTTGATTAAGGTAAGTAGGTATTTGAGAAGTTGAATAACTTAGTTCAGCATAATTTCTTTTAACAGATTTATCTGTCATAATTGTTTTAGGGGAACTCCCAAAGAAATCTTCTAAAGCATAATCCATCGGTTTTGAGCCCGTTGATTTTGATTGAAATGTAAAACGGTGGTCATTTGTAACATCGCCAACTGTGTACATTGGTGAGCGCTCACGCTCGGCAACTTTTTGAAGTGTTTCGATATCTGCATTACCTATTACTAATCCCATTCTTTCTTGAGATTCGTTACCAATTATTTCTTTTGCCGACAAGGTTGGATCGCCAACTGGTAATTTATCTAAGTCAATCAATCCACCTGTGGCTTCAACTAATTCAGATAAACAATTGAGATGTCCACCAGCACCATGATCATGAATTGAAATAATAGGATTGTTATCACTTTCTACCAAACCTCTAATTGCATTAGCAGCTCGTTTTTGCATTTCTGGATTTGAACGTTGAATTGCATTTAATTCAATACCTGATCCAAAAGCACCAGTATCAGCTGAAGAAACCGCTGCACCACCCATTCCGATCCGATAATTTTCACCTCCAAGAATTACTATTTTATCTCCTGCTTTTGGTGTTTTTTTTATGGCTTGATTTAACTTAGCATAACCAATTCCACCTGCTTGCATAATTACTTTATCATAACCTAGTTTGCGATTATTTTCATTGTGCTCAAAAGTTAATACTGAGCCAGTAATTAATGGCTGCCCAAATTTATTCCCAAAATCAGAAGCTCCATTAGAGGCTTTGATTAGAATATCCATCGGCGTTTGATATAACCATTTACGTTCTTTCATAGCAACTTCCCAATTTCTACCATCTTCTAATCGAGAGTAAGCAGTCATATAAACTGCGGTTCCTGCCAGTGGCAATGAGCCTTGTCCACCAGCTAATCGGTCGCGGATTTCGCCACCAGAACCTGTAGCTGCACCATTAAATGGTTCAACTGTTGTAGGAAAGTTATGTGTTTCGGCTTTTAAAGACAATACTGATTCAAATTTTTTTTCAGTATAAAAATCAGGTTTATCAGCACTTTTAGGGGCAAATTGTGTAATTGTTGGGCCTTTGATAAATGCAACATTGTCTTTATATGCTGATACAATTTCATTTTGGTTTGTTTCAGATGTTTTTTTGATGAGTTTAAATAAAGAAGTTGGTTTAGTTTCACCATCAATTACAAAGGTTCCATTAAATATTTTATGACGACAGTGTTCGGAGTTGGCTTGAGAAAAAGCAAATATTTCTGAATCGGTTAATTTTCTTTTAAGTTTGTTTGATAATTTATTTAAATAATCAATTTCTTCATCGCTTAGTGCCAATCCTTCAGATTTATTATAGCTTTCAATATCAGAAATTTCTATAATTGGTTCTGGTTTAATATTAATCGTGTATATGTCTTGATTCAATTCGTTATACTTTTGAAAAAGCATTGGATCAAAATCAGAAAAATCAGTAGAAACTTTTTCAAATTCTTCAATTCGGATAATGCCAATAATTCCCATGTTTTGGGTAATCTCTACTGCATTTGTACTCCAAGGTGTAATCATTGCAGCACGTGGCCCTATAAATGTTTCTTTAATCGATAATTTTTCAATTTTTTGTGTATTTCCAAATAGCCAGTTAAGTTTTTTTACATCATCAGCCAAAATTTGATTTTGAGCTTGAACTGCAAATAGTTTGTTAAACTGGTTTCCGAAAAAATGAATCATAATGAATGTTAATTTTTGAGAACGCAAAGTTACAGCTTATTGTAAAATTTAGCCAATTGCTTAAATATTATTTATCCATAAAATCCAATAGATTTAAACAAAAAAGCTCAGAACATAAATCCTGAGCTTTTTTGGTTTTATTTTAAATTGAATTATCTTCCTCCTTGCATGGCTTTTAGTTCGTCCATAGTCATCATTTTATAACCTTCGGTAGAAAGGTTAAATACTTTATCATCAACAGGATCAGTAGAAACAGATTTTGCAACTATAGAAAATTTCATAGGACCTTGAGCCATTGTGTATTCAAAAGGGATACCTTTTAAACCTTTCATAAAATTTTGACCACGTCCTTTTCCTTCTTTATTAGGGTTATCAAATTTCTCGCAATACCAAACCTCCATTTTTTCTTCTTTTTTATTCTTGTCTGTTACAGTTATAATTGCCTTTTTACAGTCGTGTCCAGCAATAGATTTTGTTTCAGAAGTATACTCAATTTTTGGATCAGCTGTTTTTTCTTTTTCGGCCATTTTCTCCATTTCTTCTTTTGATTGTTTTACGGCCATTTTATTTCCCATGCTCTCAATTAACATGGTCATGCCTTCTTTAGTTATAGCTGTTGTATTAGTAAACATCATTGATGACATCTCGGTTAATGCATTTTCGCCTTTAAACACCGTTTTTAATTCCATATCACCCATCATAGCGGCTTGTTCTGGCGGTAAACCTTCAATGGTCATAGCATAAGTTATAGAACCTTCTTTTATTTGAGCGTTTAATGATAATGCTGATAACGCCACAACAGCAATGGTAGAAAATAATTTTTTCATGGTATTTTTTTTGTGTTTAAAATTCAATTGGTATGCCAATTTACATAATTAATAGCGAATAACTGTAAAATTATGCTAAATGGTAATTTTTATTGATAAAAAGTATGTTTTAATGATAATGAATTGAATTATTGTTGTTGAAGATCTTCAAACAATTTTTCCATTTCGGCTTTAGTAACAATTCTAAAATAAGCAGGTATTTCAAAGTCACTGTCTTTTACTTCCTCTTTTTTTACAGTAGTAGCTGTAAAGCACATCTCAAGGCCTAATTTTTTAAGACGATATTGCATTAACATACCTTTTATTGCTTTATAAGGACCTAAATTATTAATACTATCTAAGCCAAGTTCATCTGTATAATATACATCAAAACTTACCGCTGGATCATTAACTAAAATAGCTTTCATCTTTTTACAGTTGTAGCCAGCTATTTTTTTTGTTCCTTTTTCCTCTGTTAAAGTTAATTCGTAATCTTTATTTTGTGCTATTAAATCTGATTCAGTTTCAATACATGCATCTTTAATATCCATAAACTTCACCATTTGGCTCAATGTTTTTTTAGCAGGATTGCTAATAAATACGGTATTAAAAATACCCATAGTACTCATTTCAAGTTGAAACAAGTTGCCTTTAAATTTTACAGTGGCCGAACTAGGAGCTAAGCCTGCCATAGGGTGATTTTGATCAACAACTTCGGCATTGTATTCTATAACCCCCTCGGTAAGTGCGTTTTCTGTTTTATTAGATTGACAGGAATTAAATAAAAAAAAGATGCCAATGGATAGGACACAAATTAAGGATATACTACGATATAATTTCAAAAGTTGAATTATAAAAAGCGAAAGATAAACATTTGATTTATATCAACAAATTTTAATAACCTAAAATTTTAAGCATGGACTTATAACTTTGTTCCTTAGCAAATAATTTGGTGCTAATTTCTCCGTCTTCGTTTTTATCAATTATCACATGTTTTGGTGCTGGTACTAAACAATGTTGGGTACCACCATAACCACTTAATGCTTCTTGATAAGCACCTGTGTGAAAAAAGCCAATATATAAAGGTTGCTTATCTAACTTTTCCGTTTTTGGTAAAAACACTTGGTTGGTATGAGCCTCACTATTATAATAATCCATACTATCACATGTTATACCACCTAAGTTTACAGGTACATAAGGTTTGTCCCAATTATTTACAGCTAATAATATAAATCGTTGATTTATTCCCCAGGTATCGGGTAGGGTAGTAATAAAAGAACTATCAATCATGTACCATTGTTCGCGATCGTTTTGTTGTTTTTGGTCAATAACTGAGTATAGAGTGGCTCCACTTTCACCCACGGTATATGAACCAAATTCGGTAAATATATTGGGTTCTTCTATTTCATTTTGTACACAAAATGCTTTTATTTGTGATACAATTTCTTCAATCATATACTCAAAATTGTATTCAAATCCTAATGATGTTCTAATTGGCATTCCGCCACCTATGTTCAATGAGTCTAAAGTAGGGCAGATGCTTTTTAATTCTTTATAGATGTTAAGACACTTGTTTAACTCAGTCCAATAATAAATAGTGTCTTTAATTCCGTTATTTATAAAGAAATGTAAGAGTTTTAGTTCAAACTTTGGATTAGCTTGTATCTTTTCCTTATATAGTTTAATAATCTCGCTATAACGGATGCCAAGTCGCGATGAATAAAAGGCAAATGATGGCTCTTCTTCAGTACTAATTCTTATTCCAAGTTTGCATGTAGGTGTTTTTACGTACTTTTTATAATAATCAAATTCATCTAAATGGTCTAAAACAGGTATTACATTAAATCCATCATTTATTAATTCGGTAATATATTGTTTGTAAATTGTCTTTTTATAGCCATTACAAATGATGAAAGTATCTTTATTGAGTGCTTTTTTCTTGTATTGTTCTTTTATAATTTGAATATCGTAGGCTGATGAAGTTTCTATATGAACATCGTTTTTAAGTATTTCATCTAATACGAAAGAGAAATGAGAACTTTTGGTACAATAACAGTAGATGTATTTACCCTTGTAATCAACCTTTGCCATAGCCACATTAAACATACGTTTGGCTTTTTGTATTTGTGAAGATATCTTTGGTAAATAAGTGATTTTCAACGGAGTACCATATTGCTTAATGATGTCCATTAGAGGTATGTCATTAAAGTATAATTCATTGTCTTTCACTTCAAACGACTCTTGTGGGAAATCGAAAGTTTGTTCAATTAAGTCAATATATCTGTTTTCCATATTGCAAATGTAAGTGAGTTACTTTATATAACAAAGTACCAATGTAAGTAATTTAGATTTCTTAATTAAATATTGCTATAAATTTTAAAACATTATCCTAAATTTGTGCCCATGATACAACGTAAACAGACTTTATTTTTACTTGGAATAGCTATTGTAGCTATTATTTTATTGTTTTTACCATTTTATAAATTTTCTAATGAAACGAGTATGCCGCCAATGACTTTATTATCAGCGACAGGAAATATAGAAAATGCCTATTATTTAATGGTTATTAATAATATGGTTGTAATTTTATCCCTTGTAACTATCTTTTTATATAAGAAAAGACCCATTCAATTTAAGTTAGCTAATTTATTAGTGGTTTTAAATGTTTTTATAACTGGATTGGCTTATTTATTACCATTTAAGTTGAATGATGAGTTAATTCATGTCAGTTTTGGAGCTTTTATACCACTTATTGGTGCAGTTTTGGGCTATTTTGCAGCCTTTTTTATTAAAAAAGATGAATTATTAGTACGTAGTGCTGATAGAATTCGATAGTTATAATAATTTAATCTTACTAAATTTTATTATAAATTGTTATAATGTTTACTTTATATTCATTTAATTCTTGTTGTCATTCTAAATAATAGATTCATTTTATTTTGTTGATAATTAGTGCTTTTTTTGAACATTTTGGCAATTTTCGACCAATTTCGGCTGATTTTCAATGATTTTTCTAAAAAAATAATACTTTTGCCCTCACTAACTAAAACATACTACAATGAAATTAAATGAAATTCAAGATTTAATTAAATTTGTTTCGAAGAGTGGCGTAAATGAAGTTGAATTAGAAACGAAAGAAATTAAGATTGTTATTAAAGCAGGAAAGCAAGCTGCTCCCGTACTTGTTCAGCAGGCACCTGCACAAATAGCACAACCTCAGGTTATAGCCGCTCCACAGGTTGTAACAGCTCCTGTTGTTCAAGCTACAACTCCAGCAAATCCTGCTACCCCAGCAACTCCTGCTGTTTCAAATGATGATGCTAAATACATTACAATTAAATCACCAATGATTGGTACTTTTTATCGTTCTTCTGCACCTGATAAACCACCATTTGTAAATGTAGGTGATGATATTGAAGTAGGGAAACCTGTTTGTATTATCGAAGCGATGAAATTATTTAATGAAATTGAGAGCGAAGTAAAAGGTAAAATCGTAAAGGTGTTAGTAAATGACGCTACACCAGTAGAATACGATCAACCTTTGTTCTTGGTAGACCCAGCGTAAATTATTTCGACTTAATTTCGATAGAGTAATTAGTCAAATTGTTTATGTCTAATTATCTAGTTGTCTAATCATCTAATTAGAAAAAAAGAATGTTTAAAAAAATATTAATAGCTAATCGTGGCGAGATTGCTTTGCGAATTATTAGAACATGTAGAGAAATGGGAATTAAAACCGTAGCGGTTTATTCCACTGCCGATAAAGATTCTTTGCATGTGAAATTTGCTGATGAAGCAGTGTGTATTGGTCCGCCTCAAAGTAAAGAAAGTTACTTGAATATGGCTAATATCATTGCAGCTGCCGAAATAACAAATGCAGATGCTATACATCCAGGATATGGATTTTTGAGCGAAAATGCTAAATTTTCAGAAATTTGCCGCCAAAATGAAATTAAATTTATTGGAGCATCACCCGAGATGATTAACTCAATGGGTGATAAAAGTAATGCAAAAGCAACCATGATAGCGGCTGGAGTTCCTTGTGTACCAGGTTCGGATGGCTTAATAACCGATATAGAACAGGCTAAGAAAGATGCCAATAGAATTGGCTATCCTGTTATTATCAAAGCAACAGCAGGCGGAGGAGGACGTGGTATGCGAATTATTTGGAAAGAAGAAGATTTGCAACCTAATTTTGAGAGTGCTAGTAAAGAGGCTGAAGCAGCTTTTGGTAATGGTGCCATGTATATGGAGAAATTTATTGAAGAACCACGTCATATCGAAATTCAAATTGTGGGTGACCAATATGGAAAGGCTTGCCATTTAAGTGAACGTGATTGTTCGGTGCAACGCCGCCATCAAAAATTAGTTGAAGAAACACCTTCGCCTTTTATGACTCCAGAATTGCGTGAAGCAATGGGAGAGGCAGCTGTTAAAGCCGCCTTATCGATTGGTTATGAAGGAGTAGGTACAGTTGAGTTTTTGGTAGATAAGCACCGTAATTTTTACTTTATGGAGATGAATACTCGTATTCAGGTAGAACATCCAATTACTGAAGAGGTAATTAATTACGACTTAATACGCGAGCAAATCCTTGTTGCTGCTGGTGTTCCCATTTCAGGTAAAAATTATTACCCACAATTACACGCCATTGAGTGCCGTATTAATGCCGAAGATCCATTTAAGAACTTTACACCTTCGCCAGGTAAAATTACTACTTTACATACTCCAGGTGGACATGGTATTCGTGTAGATTCTCATGTATATGATGGTTATGTAATCCCTCCAAACTACGATAGTATGGTTGGAAAATTAATTACTGTTGCACAAACACGAGAAGAGGCCATTGCTAAAATGCATCGTGCACTGAGTGAATATGTAATAGAAGGGGTTAAAACTACGATACCTTTCCATTTAAAATTAATGCAAAACGAAGATTTTAAAGCTGGAAATTACACCACTAAGTTTTTAGAAACATGGGATTTTAATAATGCTTAAAAACATAAAAAAGTCTCGATAGTTTCGAGGCTTTTTTGTTGTTAAGAGCTGTGTTTTAAGAAATTTTAGTTCTTGTATAAATCTACTTTTGTTTCAATATCTGACTTTATAGTAAATCGTTTTTCAATAGTATAAATTGAACCTTTGAGTGATTTGGCGCGCCACTCAATACGGTAGTTACCAGGTTGTAAATAAAAAGTTTGAGTGGTTGCTGTACTTAAATTACATACCCATTCTAACTTATTACCTTCTTTTAAAATGCAACCATCACCATTATCAAGTGCTTTTAAAGATAACATACCAGCACTTAAAATCTCAACTAGTTTTGTTTGTGATTGCTCAACTTTCACGCCGTTTATATATGTACGCGGTAAGGTCAATATTTCTAAATCATAGTTTCCTGTAATGTATTTTTCAGAAGAGTTCATTAGTTGAACGTTTAAAGTTTGCATATCGCTATTAGCTAATCTTACAATAGCTTTTATTTTTTCATTAAAGTTATACATACCAAATGCCCGTCGAAGTTCAATAAAACCTTGTGGCGCATCAATAGGGATAATAGTGTGTTTGCCTTGTGTTAATTTAACATCGCTGCTTTGTGTAGGAGGTATGGTGTGAGCAATTACTTTATATGTAGGATAATCATCAATATATAATGTATCTGGGTTGTTTTTTTGGTTTAGAGTATGAATGTAATTGTAAACATAATTTCCAGTTGCTGTATTGTAGAAAGTCATATTTACATTGGTTTCAGAGGGTAATGTTTTTGTATCAAGTAAGTTTACTTGTGCGCTTGTTTTATTTAATTTTTGTTTTGAGATTATGTCGCTAATATTTTCAACTAGGTTTAGAGTTTCTGAATCGTAATAATTACCAACACATTCAAAGGTTTTTATTTGTTCGGGGGATAACCCAATACCTATAATAAAAGGTTTAAAAACAATGCCTTTTTCCATGAGTTTTTGGCGTGCTAGGCATGGATCACCACCACATTCTTCTATGCCATCGGTTATCAATATAATTATATTAATAGCTTTTTTATCAGGAAAATCATTAGCCGATTGGGTTAAGGAATGTTCTATAGGTGTAATACCAGTAGGAGTTACTGCAGCCACCTTAGTCTTAATTAATGAAATATTATTTTTTGAGAAGGGAACTACTAACTTGGAGTCTTTGCAATCACCAGGTGGATATTTTACGGTGTTTCCATACATCCGAAGTGCAAATTCAATATTTTTTTGTTTACTTAAACTATCAATAAAGTGGTAAAATAAATTTTTAGCACCTTGAATACGGGTAATGTGATTGTATTTAGATTTCATGCTATTACTTGCATCAAATACAAATAAAATTCGTGTTAGTGGTTTTGCATGGGGATTATTTTGCGCTTTGCATGTAAAGCACCATAACACTAAAATACACGTGGAAATAAAATACCGCATATAACTATAAGTTCAAAAATAGTATTGGTTACACTTTATGAAGATTAGAAATTAAAAAACTTATTAAAGTTAAAATGTGTATTAGAATTCCTTATATAAAAAAATACCGACAAACAGTAAATATGTGTCGGTACTTCTTTAGGCGTTTTTTTATTAATTACTTTTTTAGTAATTCATTCATTTCTTTACCTTTGGCTTCATTACCAGTTTTGTAGTATAAGGTTCTTAAGGCTGTCATGCAGGTTTTATCGTCTGTTTTAATCGATAATGCTTGCTCTAAAAAAGGAATAGCTTTTTTATAATATTCTATACTCTTAGCCTCGTAGTTTTTTTGATTTCTTGCTAGGTCGGTTATGGTAGCTTTTTCCATGGCTTTAGCATAAAGTGTATTTCCGTAATTGTTATATAATGCCCCCATATTATACAAGACATTAAAATAAGTGTCTTGTGTGTTTGGTTTTAAGTCAATAGCTTTTTGGTAATGCTTAGCTGCTTGTTGAACCAATTCTTCGTAGTTAGCAGGTTTGGTTGTGTCTTTACCTGATTTGGTTTTGGGATTAGCTAAGTTATCATACACATTTCCAATAGCAAATTGCAATATAGAGTTAGTAGAATCTTTTTCAATTGCCATTTTTAAATTAGCTAAGGCTTTTTCCTGATCGCCTTTTACTAAAAATAATTCGGTTTCTTTATTTAATAAATAAATATCATTTGGAAAACGGGTTCTACCATCTTTTAAGAATTGAAGTGCGCCAGTTGTGTCATTTTGTGCTATTTTAAGTTCGTAGATAGTTTGGTAATTGTATGGAGAAGCAATGTTTTCATCAATCATTTTTTTGTTATACTCTAACATTTTTGCTTGGTTTTTAGCTTTTTGGGCGCACACACTCGCATTATAAAAATTAGAGGTGTCTTTTATTCCTGTCATAAATGTTTTGGAGTTAGCTAAAGCATAAAAATAATCAGCGGCTTCGTCATATTTTTTAACCTTATATTTTCCTGTAGCTAAATTAGCAGCATATAATTGAATTTGATTAACAGACATATTAAGTTTACCATCTTCTTCAGAATCAGTTTCGCCTTTGGTAATTTTCTCAAATTTTTTTATATCCAATTCTTTAATTTTCATTAAACTTTTATTTGCTTCGTCAAATTCGATAGTAGATACATTACCATAAGCAGTTTGTAGTCTTTCGTTTTTATCATTAATTGAAGAGAGATTTTTTTCTTCATTTCTTAGGTTATTGGCAAATAAGGCAAGATAAATCCGAAGTCTGTAAGCATAGGTTTTTACTTGCTTACTGGTTTCAGCATCAGTAACAGCTAAATCAATATTATCCTTTGCTTTTGTAAGATAAGATGCATCTGGGTTATCTGATAAAGTAGATTCGTAATCGCTTAAAGCGCGCCACGCAGCTTGCACTTTTCCTTTTTGCGCAAAGGTGTTAAAAGAAAAAATAACGAGAAAAATTGTACTTACAAATTTCATGGAGTAGTGGATGTAAAATTGTTATTTGTATTTATCTGCTTTTTCAGTTTCACCTAATCTTAAGAATAAGCGACGTAATTGTTGTTTGGTAGCTTTATCAGGAGAAACTTCGTAAGATTTTTCGAAATTAACAACAGCCTTTTTAAAATATTCGTTAGCTTTTGTTTCATATTCTTTTGCTTTGGCGGTTTCTTTAGGTGGTAATGCTCCAAGTTTATCATTCCACTCATTACCTTGGTTAAAATATAATACGCCTAAGTTATAATTAGCTACCTCGTAATCAGGCTTAATTTCTAATGCTTTTACGTATTCAGCTTCAGCTTTTTCATACTCTTTTGTTCTTTCGTATAGGTTAGCTAATATGGCATGTAGTACTTCATTGTCTGGAGTTACTTCTATAGCTTTTGTTAATTTATCTTTTAATTCGTTGGTTTTATTACGTGCTAGATAGATATTAATTTCTTGGTTAATTAAATCCATATTATCTTCAAATAACATTTTACCTTTAGAGATATAATCGAGTGCTTTGGTAGTATCTCTATCAATTAAAGATAATTTAACCATATCGGTATAAATTCGAGGTTCTTTATAGTTAATGGCAATTAACTTGTCGGCATATTCCTTAGTTTTTTCTTTATTAGCCGCTTTTTTGTACATGTCAAATTTGTTATACATTAATTTTTCCTTGGTAATGTTGTTTCGTTTCATACCTTGGTCAAAATCGAATGGTAAAGCAGCCTCCATAAGGTCATAACATTTTAGGGCTTTATCGTATTCTGTTTTTTGAATGTAGTAGTTGGCTTTATTGTTAGCTGCATAAGATGCCTGTACAATTTGTCCTTTTACATCATCTTTATAAACATTTTCTTTATCTAATTTCAAACAAGTGATGTAGCTTTCTAAGGCTTTTTCTTCGGCTTCGTTATCTAAGGCTTTTACAGTAGGTTCTTTTGAAAAATAAATCTCTTGGTAAATTTGCCCTCTATATTTCCATAATTTTGGATTTCCTTTTGTGGATTCGTGTTCAGCTGCTGCATCAGCCGATGCTTTTGCTTTATCAAATTCTTTATTTCTTAAGTAATTACTAGCATTTTGCATTTGGTTACTTTGTGCCGATAGTATTGCGGAAGAAGCTACAATAATGGCTGTTAAAGTACTTTTTAAATTCATTTCCATCTTCATTAGTTTTAGGTTTTAAATGTAATCATTTTATTAAAAAAAAACACTAAGCGCGTAGCACTTAGTGTTTTTTTTATAGGGTTATAATTAAGTGCATTGTACAATATTGATTGACAAATATTATACAATTACTGTATTAATCAATAGTTATCTTTTTTAATTTAACTTTCTTTAATACTTCTTTGTTATTAGCGTCTTTTGATGCTTTATCTAAAGTAGCTTCTATATACGCTTTATCACCTACTACTACTGTAGTTAGTTTATTTACGTCGAAGTATTTTTTAATTTGAGCATTTACCTCATCTTTAGTAATGTTTTTTAATATTTTATTTTGCTCGGCTGTAAAATTTTTATCTAAGTTATAACGAACAATGTTAGATAAGAACGATGCTTTTTGGTAAGGCGCTTCGTATTTTAAAGCTTCTTCGTTTAATAACGCATTTTTGGTAAAGGCTAATTCCTTATCTGTAATACCATTGTTTTGATAATTAGTAAATTCTTTAATGATTTCAGCTAAAGATAAAGCCGTTGCAGGGCGTTTTACAGAAGAACTGATAAAGAAAGTACCATTATATTTTCCACCTGAAAAACCAGAGCGGATGCCATAAGTATAACCTTTATCTTCGCGTAAATTAAGGTTTAAACGGCTATTAAATGCGCCACCAAATGCAAAATTCACAATACGATTTTTAAAATAATCGCCAGTTGCATCAAATTTTAATGAAGGATAACCCATCGTAATTACTGAAGAAGGTGCCCCATACTTATTAAAAACATAAAATTGTGGTTCGGTAGATGGTGCTGGTTCTGGAATAGGTTGAATTTTTACTTCTTTAGCTTGCCATTTGGTTAAGAAATTTAATTTTGGCATTATTTCTTTTTCATCTATATCACCTACAATTACCATGTTGGTTACAGATGGAGAGTAGAATTGATTATAGTAATTCTTAACGTCATCTAATTCCACATTTTCTATTGATTTGATAGACGGTTCTAACCCTAAAACAGAGTTGCCGTATAAAGCATAACTAAAGGCTTTGTTAGCCATTGAATTTGGGCTAGTTTCGTCATTTTTAACGCTTTCTTTATAGCGCTTCTTAATTAATTTAAAGTCCTCTGCATTAAATCCAGGATTTAATAATTTTTCTTCAAGAATTTTTAAGGTAGCATCTAAATTCTTTTTTAACGAAGTTACTTGAATAGTTGTAGCATTTTTTCCAGCCGAAAAATCAATAGAACTGCCTAATTTTTGTAATTCAGCACTAATTTGTTCGGTTGTATAGTTTTTAGTTCCTTCATTTAATAAACTTGCAGTTAATTCGGCCACTCCTAATTTTTTAAGTTGGTCGTTGGTTAAAACTAAACTACCTCCATCCATTGTCATAACTAATGTAATTTCTGGAGATTCAGAAGTTTTAGTGCCAATTACTTCAATTCCATTAGATAATTTTGTTCTATAAAAATCAGGAATTGATACTGGTTTAGCAGCACCAGCAGTTGGTCTTTGAGCTCTGTCAAAGTTATCTGGAGCTGGTGCATATTTTAAACCAGCATATTCAGGACTTTGTGGGAATGTTTGCCCAGCATAAGGATTTATACTTTTAACCGAATCTTTAGGGTTAAAAATAGGGTAAGTGTTTAAGATAGCTGCTCCAGCACCTTTAATATATTTATTAAATACACGTGTAAGATCTTCTTTTGTTACTTTAGCATATCTATCAATTTCGTCTGAGATTGTGCATCCTTTTCCAACTAAACGTTCCCATTCAGAAATAACGGTTGCTTTATCTGCAATAGTTGTTAATCCGCCATAAAATCCTGATTCTAATTCGGCTTTAGCTCTTATTAAAGCCTCATCAGTTATGCCACTTGTTCCAAATTCATCAATAGTTGCTTTTACTTTAGCATCTACATCAGCAAATAATTTTTCGAGGTTAAAATCTTCTGGTGGGTAGGCAAAAATTTGTATTGAAAATTCCCCTCCCAATTCCTTAGAGCGATGGCTTACACCTGCTTCAACAGCAACTTCTGGTTTTGCTTTTACAAAGTTTTTGTAAAATATCGAGTTGTTACCATTCCCCATCATTAAACCTAATAAGTCTAAAGCAGGTTCATCTCTATGATATTGAGGAACAGTTGGGAAAACACGTAAATTTAAAGGGAAATACACACGATCTTTATAAGCAGTGTATTTATCAGTAGCTAATGTAACAGCTGGTACACGCATTTTTTTCACATCTGGTCCTTGTTTAATACCGCCAAAGTATTTTTCAATCATTTTTAGAGTTTCGGCACTATTAAAATCACCAGTTACAGTTAAGATGGCATTATTAGGGCCATACCAACGCAAAAAGAAGTTTTTAGCATCTTCTACAGTAGCGCGGTTTAAGTCATCGGTATATCCAATAACTGGCCAGCTGTATGGGTGTCCATCAGGGTACAAGGCTTTATTAATTTCCTCAACAAAGGCCATAGCATACGGTTGGTTCTCAATGTTTTGAGATTTTTCATTTTTAACAGCGTCGCGTTGGTTTTCAAACTTCTTAGTAGTTAATGAATCTAATAAGAAACCCATACGATCTGCTTCTAACCACAATGCCATTTCTAAGTTATTAGAAGGAACGGTCTCAAAATATACTGTTCTATCTTCAGTGGTATTTCCATTCATAGTACCACCTGCTGTAGATACAATTTTAAAATGCTCTTCATCAGCCACATGTTTTGAACCCTGAAACATCATGTGCTCAAAGAAATGAGCAAATCCTGATTTTCCAATACTTTCGCGGTTAGAACCTACTTTATAAGTAACTAATACATGCACGGCAGGATCTGAGTGATCTTCGTGAAGTAATATTGTTAATCCATTTGGAAGTTTCCATTTTTCGTATGGAATAGCGATTTTCCCATCTTTAGACTCAATTTTTTCTACTAAAGTGGGTTGTGCTACCAAAGTAGCCAAGCTAAGTAAACTTAAGGCTCCTGATATAATTAATTTCTTGTTCATTTTCTTGTAACTTTTAGTTGTTCAAATATATGGGGTTATTTTTACTCTTTATAACCTTTCATTAATTGATATTGTCCGTTGGTGTATTATTTTCGGTATTGCCCTCTGTTGGGTTTTGAGGTTCTTGGTTCTCAGTATCGGTATTACCATCTTGTTCATCTTCATGATCTACCTTGGTAACTGCGGCAATGCTATCGTTATCTTGAATATTGATTAATCGTACACCTTGTGTGGCACGTCCCATTACACGCAAATCAGATACATTCATCCGAATTGTAATACCATTTTTAGTAATAATCATTAAATCATTGGCATCGGTTACTAATTTAATACCTACTAAATTACCCGTTTTGTCGGTGATGTTAATGGTTTTTACACCCTTACCACCACGGTTGGTAATACGATATTCTTCAATATCCGAACGTTTACCATAACCATTTTCAGAAACAACTAATACATTAGCTTGTGGATTGTCAATACAAATCATGCCTATTACTTCGTTGTTACCACCTTCTTCGTCTGCTAAGTCAATACCAATTACGCCACTCGCATTTCTTCCCATTGGTCTTACTTTAGATTCTGGGAAGCGACAAACTTTACCCAATTTAGTAGCAATCATAATTTCGTTGTTACCATTAGTAAGTGCAGCTTCTAATAACATATCGCCTTCACGAATAGTAATGGCATTGATACCATTGGCACGAGGACGAGAATATGCCTCTAAAGTTGTTTTCTTAATAATTCCTTCTTTGGTACATAATACGATATAGTTATTATTTAGGAACTCTTCGTCGGTTAAATTTTTAACATTAATAAAGGCTTTTACTTTATCATCCGGGGCAATACTTATAATATTTTGGATAGCTCTACCTTTACTTTGCTTGTTACCTTCTGGAACTTCATAGGCCCTTAACCAGTAGCATTGACCTTTTTCGGTAAATAATAATATATAGTTATGAGTAGAAGCAATAAACATGTGCTCTACAAAGTCCTCATCACGAGTGGCTGTTCCTTTACTACCTCTACCACCTCTGTTTTGAGCCCTGTACTCAGCTAAGTTGGTGCGTTTCATATAACCTAAATGAGAAATAGTTATCACTACATCTTCATCAGCAATCATATCTTCAATTTTTAAATCATCACCAGCATATACTATTTCACTGCGACGTTCATCTCCATATTTTTCTTTTATCTCTACTAATTCCTCACGAATAATTTTAAAACGTAAGCCCTCATCAGATAATATTTCTTTAAAGTAAGCTATACTCTTCATTAGTTCTTCGTACTCTGCATTTAATTTATCAACCTCTAGTCCGGTTAAGGTTCTTAAACGCATATCTAATATGGCACGAGCCTGAATTTCACTTAATGCAAATCGTGTCATCAATTCATCTTTGGCAGTATCTGGGCTTTCGCTCTCACGAATAATTTTAATAACCTCGTCGATATTTTTTTGAGCAATTAATAAGCCTTCTAAAATATGTGCTCTTTTTTCGGCTTGCGCTAAGTCATACTTTGTTCTACGCACCACCACTTCATGGCGGTGTTCAACAAAGTGATGAATCATATCTTTTAAGTTTAGAGTTTCTGGGCGACCATTAACTAAAACAACGTTATTAATTGAAAATGAAGTTTGTAGCGCTGAATATTTGTATAAATTATTTAAAACTACATTTGAAATGGCATCGCTACGTAATTCATAAACTATACGCATTCCTTCGCGGTTACTTTCATCTCTAATTTCAGTAATACCTTCAATTTTTTTCTCATTACATAATTCCCATTGACGTTTAATCATTTCCGCCTTATTAATTTGATAAGGAATTTCAGTAACTATAATTCGTTCTCTATTATTTATAGGTTCGATACTTGCTTTGGCACGCATTACCACACGGCCACGCCCAGTTTGAAACGCTTCTTTTACACCTTCATATCCATAAATTATTCCACCTGTAGGAAAGTCGGGAGCTTTAATGTGTTTCATTAATGCAGCTATGTCAATATTTCTATCGTCAATATATGCTACAATGCCATCAATACATTCTTTTAAATTGTGTGGTGCCATGTTAGTTGCCATACCCACGGCAATTCCAGAGGCACCGTTCATTAATAATTGTGGGATACGAGTTGGTAATACCGTTGGTTCAGTTAACGAATCGTCAAAGTTTGGTCTAAAATCAACTGTATCTTTTTCAATATCGCTTAACATTTCTTCGGTAATTTTTCGAAGACGAGCCTCTGTGTAACGCATTGCTGCTGGAGGATCACCATCTACCGAACCATAGTTTCCTTGACCATCAACTAACATGTAACGTAAACTCCACTCTTGTGCCATACGTACCATGGTGTCGTAAACAGATGCATCACCATGTGGGTGGTATTTTCCTAATACTTCCCCTACAATACGAGCCGATTTTTTATATGGACGATTGTGCATTACGCCTAAATCGAGCATACCATACAGTACACGTCTGTGAACAGGTTTTAATCCATCTCTCACATCTGGTAAGGCTCTGGATACAATTACCGACATCGAATAATCGATGTAGGCGGTTTTCATTTCTTCTTCAATGTTAATTGGGATAATTCTCTCTCCGCTCATATCTATTTTTTTGGTTTATAGTTTAAAATTAAGACAAGATTATTTTTAGTTTTTCATCTCGCAAATAGTTTTTGAAAATAGCTAATAAATACCTAAATTAGTTGTATAGTTATTAACACTTTCTATGTTAAAAAAAACAGATATAACAATTAGATATACTGACATTATCGGTTACTTTTGATTAGGGCATTAA
Source organism: Bacteroidia bacterium (assembly GCA_020846025.1). GTDB lineage: Bacteria > Bacteroidota > Bacteroidia > B-17B0 > Aurantibacillaceae > UBA4416. Next base: position 18,115 of record JADLER010000014.1, read on the forward strand.
ATGTGCTAGTATAACCTTAAAGAACTTATAAATTATGGAAGCAAAATTTTCACAAAGAGTAAAAGATGTTATTACATTTAGTAGAGAAGAGGCGCTCAGGCTTGGACATGATTACATCGGCATAGAACATTTAATGCTAGGAATGATTAGAGATGGTGAAGGCGTTGGTATTAAATTATTAAAAAATTTAGGTGTTAAAATTAGTGACTTAAGAAGAATTATTGAGAACTCTTTGCCAGTTTCAATGCGTAAAGTAAACAATATTGCGAATGTTCCATTAGTTAAACAGGCCGAAAAAACGCTAAAACTGACTTATTTAGAAGCTAAAGTTTTTAAAGCTCCCCAAATTGGAACAGAGCATTTACTAATGTGTATTTTAAAAGAACCAGATAATATTGTTACGAAAACTTTAATAAGATTTGGAGTTGATTACAATGCCGTAAAAAAAGAATTAGAGAGTCATTTAGAAAATCCACAAAGAATAGAAAATTCGACTGCGGGCGATGATGATGAAGCAGAAGATTCGTTTGGTAATTCAGGTTCGGGAGCAGCTAAAAAACCAGGAGATTCAAAATCTAAAACACCAGTTCTTGATAATTTTGGCAGAGATTTAACCAAAATGGCAGAAGATGGAAAATTAGATCCGGTGGTAGGACGTGAAAAAGAAATTGAACGTGTTTCTCAAATCCTATCTCGTCGTAAGAAAAACAATCCGATTTTAATTGGTGAGCCAGGTGTTGGAAAATCATCCGTAGCAGAAGGTTTGGCATTACGTATTGTACAACGCAAAGTATCACGAGTATTATTTGGTAAACGTGTTGTTACTTTAGATTTAGCCTCATTAGTTGCAGGTACCAAATACCGTGGCCAATTTGAAGAGCGCATGAAAGCGGTGATGAATGAGTTAGAAAAAAATCCAGACGTGATTTTGTTCATAGACGAAATTCATACTATTATAGGTGCTGGTGGAGCAAGTGGTAGCATGGATGCTAGCAATATGTTTAAACCAGCTTTAGCACGTGGCGAAATTCAATGTATTGGTGCTACAACATTAGACGAGTTCCGTCAGCATATTGAAAAAGATGGTGCACTTGAACGTCGTTTTCAAAAAGTTATTATTGAGCCAGCTACTCAAGATGAGTCGTTACAAATTTTAAATAACATTAAATCTAAATACGAAGATCATCATAATGTAACATACACTCCTGAAGCTATTAAAGCATGTGTAACATTAACAGCCCGTTATTTAACCGACAGACATTTACCAGATAAAGCTATTGATGCCTTAGACGAAGCGGGTTCGCGTGTTCATATTACCAATATCAATGTTCCAGAAAATATTTTGGAGCTTGAGAAAAAAATGGAAGATATTAAGGAGCTTAAAAATCAAGTTGTACGCTCTCAAAAATATGAAGAAGCTGCAAGACTACGTGATACTGAAAAACAGTTACAAGCACAATTAGATGCAGCTAAAAAAGCTTGGGAAGAAGAAACCAAACAAAATAGAGTAACCGTTACCGAAGATAATGTGGCTGAGGTTGTATCTATGATGAGTGGTGTGCCTGTACAACGTATCTCAAAACACGAGGGCGAAAAACTCGTAAAAATGTTTGAGCAACTTCAGGGTAAAGTTATTGGACAAGATGAAGCTTTGAAGAAAGTGATAAAAGCTATTCAGCGTAACCGTGCTGGATTAAAAGATCCTAATAAACCAATTGGTTCTTTTATATTTTTAGGTCCTACTGGCGTTGGTAAAACACAATTAGCTAAAATATTAGCCAAACATTTATTTGATAGCGATGAAGCACTTATTAGAATTGATATGAGTGAGTATATGGAGAAATTTGCTGTAACTCGCTTAATTGGTGCGCCTCCGGGATATGTTGGTTATGAAGAAGGCGGACAATTAACAGAGAAAGTGCGCCGTCGTCCTTATTCAGTAGTATTGTTAGATGAGATTGAAAAAGCGCATCCTGATGTATTTAATATGTTGTTGCAAGTACTTGATGATGGACAATTAACCGATAGTCTAGGACGTAAGATAGATTTCAAAAATACCATTATTATTATGACTAGTAATATTGGCGCACGTCAGTTAAAAGAATTTGGAACAGGTGTAGGTTTTGGCACTCAAACTCGTCAAGAAAATGAAGCGGAAATGAATAAAGGGGTTATTGAAAATGCACTTAAAAAAGCCTTTGCTCCTGAATTTTTAAATCGTATTGATGATGTGATTATGTTTAACTCATTAGAGAAAGCGGATATTCATAAGATTATTGATATTGAATTAAATAATTTATTTGGTCGAGTAAATAATTTAGGTTACACTATTAAAATTACTGAGGCAGCCAAAGACTTTATTGTGGATAAAGGTTATGACCAACAATATGGAGCTCGCCCTTTAAAACGAGCTATACAAAAGTATTTAGAAGACCCAATGGCTGAAGAAATTATACAAAGTAATTTAGCTGAAGGCGATCAAATAGAAATTGATTACGACAATGATAAAAAAGAAATTGTTGTAAGAACGATTAAGCCTAAAACAAAGAAGAAGAAAGAAGATAGCTAATGCTATCAAAAAAGGATTGTTGAGCTCAACAATCCTTTTTTAATGTATTCTTTATAAAAACCAACTTAAATTTTTATCCATTGAAACAAAACACTGCCATTCCTTTTACTCAATATCAGAAATTTGTAATTGTTATTCTTGCACTTGTTTTTTTTACAGTCGTATTAGATTTTATGATACTGTCTCCATTAGGTAATATTCTGATGGAGAAAATGTACTTAACGCCAAAGCAATTTGGTGCTGTTGTATCGGCTTATGCGATTAGTGCTTGTGTGTCGGGATTTTTGGCCGCAGGTTTTGCAGATAAATTTGATAGAAAAAAACTTTTACTCTTTTTTTATATAGGTTTTACCATTGGTACTTTATTTTGTGCTTTGGCCAATAGTTACACTACATTACTTGCTGCACGAATTTTTACAGGTGTTTTTGGTGGCGTTATAGGTTCTATTTCTATGGCTATTGTAACCGACTTATTTACATTAGAACAAAGAGGAAAAGTGATGGGATTAATTCAAATGTCGTTTGCTGGAAGTCAAATTTTAGGTATTCCATTAGGTTTATGGATGGCTGTACATTGGGGTTGGCATTCTACATTTATTGGCATTGTGTGTTTATCAATCATTGTAGGTGTTGTTATAATATTAAAAATGAAGGCTGTAGATGAGCATTTAAAAATACAACAATCTAAAAGTGCAGTCGTACATTTGTGGCATACCATACGCAAAAAAGATTATCGAACTGGTTTTATAGCCATTATGTTATTATCTATGGGTGGATTTATGATTGCTCCATTTAGCAGTGATTTCTACGTAAATAATGTTAAAGTTTCTATTGATGAAGTACCTATTATCTTTATGTGCAGTGGTGTAGCTTCTGTTTTTATAATGCCCTTGATTGGAAAATTAAGTGATCGATACGATAAACTAACAATTTTTATTATAGGCTCCATCGTGGCATCGGTGATGGTTATTATTTCTACTAATTTAGGTCCTACACCATTGTGGCAAGTTGTTGCTATAAACGTATTAATGTTTGCAGGTATTATGAGCAGAATGGTGCCATCGCAGGCTTTAAACACGGCCATACCAAATGTAGAAGATAGAGGTGCTTATATGAGTATTAATTCATCTTTACAGCAACTTGCTGGTGGGCTAGGAGCAATGATGGCTGGTTATATTGTAATAAAGGCTGATGTAACAAGTCCTTTGATTCATTACGATACTTTAGGGTATATTATGGTAATAATTATGGTAGTTTGTATTTTTTTAATGTGGCGAGTTGATAAATTAGTAAAAGTAAAACATTTTAATAAGACATAATCATAGTACACCTACAGCTATTAAAATGAACAACTAATTTTTGTTTAGTTAAACGTTTTAGTAGATGAATTGATTTTTACTGTAGATAATTGTTAATAAAATACAGTTATGGTATGGAAATGCATTTCAATAATATTCCTAATTTAGATTAAACAATAATTTAATTATCATTAAAAAAATCATTATGGAAGAAACAACAACAAACTCAAAAGCAGGAAAAGGATTAGGAATTGCTGGCTTGGTACTAGGTATTGTAGCAGCAGTAGTAGCATTTGTACCTTGTTTAGGTATGTATGCCATTATACCAGGTGTTATTGGATTAATTTTATCAATTATTAGTATTATTCAAGCTAACAAAGCGGGTGCTGCTAAAGGCATGGCTATTGCTGGTTTAGTATGCTCTCTTATTGGTATTAGTATTGCTTATTGGCAATATTCAAAATTATCTGCAGTAGGTGAAGAACTTAAAGAGACTTTAGAGAATATAGATACTGCTAAATTAAGAATGGAAATGGAATCGGCAATTAAAGAGATTGCTGATTCATTACAACAACAATAATTAAATGTTGCGCAAAAATAATGCTTACGCTATAGTAAATTTAATTTTTGTGGTATTAATAGGAATAGCTTTAGGCTATTCCTATTTTTTTTATCCCAATAATCAACCAATAAACTGTGCGGTGAAAGAACTTACAGGAAAAGCCTGTTCTACCTGTGGCTTTTCGAGGGCATTTTCTGCATTTATGCACTTCAAATATCAAGAAGGTGTTGCGTATAATCCTAATGCATTTGCTTGTTTTGTATTTTTTATAACACAATTTGGATTAAGAACATTCTTATTTTGTGTTGAAGGTTTTACCAATAAAACAATTCCTAATAGATTGATTTATACCGAAGTAATATTGACGATACTTCATTTTTTAGTAGTGTTTACTCCACTAATATTTTAAATCCAAAATAATTTTAAATTTGAACAATTAACCAGGCATTCTGGCTATTTGTTTTTCTAATGATTTAAGCTGAGAAACAATTTCCTCATTTTTAGGTTTTAAATCTTTGGCTTTTTTAAAATGTTGTTTGGCAATTTTATATTGCATTCGTTGTGCCTCAATGTTACACAATTGCAAATGCGTGGCTGCTAAACTATCCTTATCAGGAATACCCGCTTTTATGGCTTCCATTAAATGTGTTCGAGCTTGTTTGGTGTTGCCTTTTTTAAGTTCTATGAAACCAAGTTGCATTAAATTGGCACCTTCCATATCACCAACAATTTTCGATTTTATTTTTAAACTCTTACGGATACTTTCTTCGGCTTTATTCAAATCATTAGAAGCCATTGATAAATTACTTTGCAACATATAATACCCCGAACGTATAGGTTTATATAATAAACGTGGAAATTTGATTTTATTTAAGTACATCATGGCTTTATCCACATCACCTTCGGTTACAGCCTCTTGAACCAAGCGCATGGTGCCCATACCAAAATAAAATACAAGAGAAAAGATTGCTAAGATATAACAAATCCAAGCAGTTACTGGATCTAAATATAAATGTGCTAATATACCTAATATAACAAGTGCAATGATAATTTGTAATCGGTATAAAATGTAAAAGCGTAAGAATTTCATATTTAATGTACTTTATATAAAAATGGCGCGGCAAAGATAAGAATTAAAGTGGAGTAGTAAAATATGCCATATTTTATTTTAAATTTGCACACTTTTTAATAAACTGGTGAGGTGTCTGAGTGGTCGAAAGAGCAAGCCTGGAAAGTTTGTATACGGGCAACCGTATCGTGGGTTCGAATCCCACCCTCACCGCTGATAAATACAATAGTTGTTCCGTTTCAGACCAAATTGTACTGATTTAATTTAAAAAATAAGAGACATTTTCTTAAGTTTAACTAATGTAAAAATCAATGAAAATGGAATCAAATTCAAATAGAAAATCAGCACAAAGTTTAATAAAGGCTATTAAACGAAAAACTAATCGCACTGTATGTGTTCAAACCAAAGTGTGTGATTATGTGATCAAGCATACCAAATTCAGTTTATAAATTAGTTTATGCTGAGCTTAGCGACATCTATAAGGTAGTAAAAAACAAAACCCCCAGTATTCACTAGGGGGTTTAGAGTATTCAGCGGAGAAAGAGGGATTCGAACCCCCGGTACCTCGCGGTACAACAGTTTTCAAGACTGCCGCAATCGACCACTCTGCCATTTCTCCGGGGGCGAAATTACTACTTTTTTTCATTCTACAAGTAATTTTTTTAAAATATTTTTTCTTAGTAACTTTATGCTTTCACATTCCCGATAACTTGTAAATCATTTGCATGAAACTCATATTTTTTCTCAATCTTGTTTGTTCTTCCTTCTTTGCCCAATCGGCTGTAACTGTATATTTTAATTATAGCATTTTTAATACACCTC
>JADLER010000015.1 GCA_020846025.1 Bacteroidia bacterium
AACATTGGGTTGCAGAAAGACAATATTCACAATTAGATACACTACAATTTAAATTGTAATTTAAAGAAGGTTATGGAGTGCATCCTGGTTATTGTAAACTTGCATATAATGGCTGTGGACACCAATTACAATATAATCCTGATTGACTACAATCTAAACAATTTTGGAAAGAACAAACACACTGTCCGCCCAACAGAGTGTAAGGAGTAGCACAAGTTATACATGTACCATTCGCGCTGCAACTTAAACAGTTTGGAACACAAGTCGAATTATTAGGAACACAAGTTACTGTTCCTGAAATATTTTGTAAATTAAATCCAACTTTACATGCTAAGCATTTTCCATTTTATATACAGTTTGCACAATTGGCCACGCTATTATTACAATTAGGAATCATACAGTATCCATTCATTTGAATTAAACCTTGTTGACAAACAAGACAAACAACTGGAGCAGGAGCTGTCCACGCAGAGCAAAGTGAACATCCATATATATTACATGTTTGAGGATAACAAACTCCTGAATAAAGAGTAAATGTTGATGAACATTGAGTACATTATCCAGTCTGAGTAACCCAGTTATAAATGCAGCTTCCATTTACACACCCTGAACCACAAGAAAAACTAATTCCCGTACACGCTCCATTTTGTAAATTATATGCGGGATTACAAACAGCGCATTGATTTTGATTACCTTCCACACATTGGAAACAGTTAGGAGTACTACAAATTGAAACACAGGTTGAAGAATTTGCAGCGAAATCATATCCTTTAGCACACATACTACAAACATTGTTAGTTTGGCAATATGCACAATATTGAAGATTACAATTTATAGTTGAAGGAATACATTGCTGATAAAAAGTAAAATTAAGAAAATTAACTAAATTTTTATTAACAGATGACCAAAATAAAGGTCCTAATGCTAAACTATAACCAGTATTACATTGCTGACAAATATTATTCAAACTACAAGATTGACAATTAGGAGCGCTACATAAAACTGTTTGGCAGGTTCCAGCTTTAGTTAAATAAAATCCAGCATTACATACGCTACAAAAATTATTATAAGAACAGGTTGAACAATTACCTACTGAACAGTTATATGATACTCCAGTTATATTTGGAACACAATATCCATTTACGTTTTTATAATTGGCTGCACATTTATTTGGTGCACATAGGAGCTTATTAAAATTAAATATTGAATTATATGATGGTACACAAGCCATACAATTGGTTATATTATAAGGACATGGCATTACTTTACATAAATTTACTAAGGTGCCATTAGCTGAATATGAAACCAAGGAATATCCAGGCTGGCATTGACCGCAAGATTGAGGCCCAGAACAAAACGCACATCCCGTCATATTACATCCATAACCGATTAAAATACAAGTTTGAGTGGTCCTATTAAGAAAGTATCCTAGCGCACATACCGAACATGACCCATTAAGAGCACATTGTGTACACCCTTGAATATTGCAATTAGTTTGCGTACAAGTTCCACTTTGAGTCAATTGAAATCCAGGATAACATATTCCACAGGTACTATTAGCGCCATTACAATAAGCACAATTTAATATATTACAAGTATTTTAATTAAGAGTATTATTAACACATTTTCCAACAGGATTTACTATAAATCCCTGAGTACAAATTTGACAAATTGAAGGTGTCATTTTGACTAAACACCATGTATCATCTTCAGTTAACTGAATAGTCGGATAACAGAAGCCTGCTTATAATGAAAATCCATAAGAACAAATTGTACAAGTTTAATTATTTGTTCCAAAAAGACAATTTGGTGGAATATTATTATTAGATGTTTGTGTAGCAGAACAACTTCCATTAGAAGTGATAAAAAATCCTTGATTACATTGCTGACATGTTCCATTTTGATAACAGAAACTACAGCTGACTGGGCAATTTACTGGTGGACATGAGAAAGATCCAGTTGATGTATTAAGGGTTAATATATAGTTAGTCTGACAGAGCCCACATATGTTTGGAAAGCTACAGGTTTGACAGCCAGGAATATTGCATGTGAAGCCATTCTGTAAACTCAAATAACAAAATGTAAAAAATATGATGAATACTAGTGTTGATTTCATGATATTTTATTAAAAATATTAACTTTCATTAGATAATTAAAAGCAAATTATTATCAAAATTTTATGCCTGAATAGGCCTTATTAAAAATAAGTCAATCAATAAGTTGAAGACAATGAAGTTTCATTTTATTAAAACTTATCTTTAATCTTTTTATTTCAAAATGATTCTAAAAACTACCGCCATATTTATTTAGAATAGAATATTCTTTTTTTTGAAACTTTTTATTAAAAATTCTTCGAATCAATTAATAAAATTGAATTGAATATTTTCTTGAATTTTGTTAATTATTTTTTGTTCAAGATGGTTACTTTATAAGTAATTAATTCTTTGATATTAATATAAACCATCCTAATTATAAAAATTAAACTTAATAAGATTTTAATTTCATACATTAAAATCGTTGATTTATTTTTACTTATATTTTTTAAAGAAATCTTAAAAAAATTGTATTTACAAATATATATAATTTTTTTTTTAGTCAATATAACTAATTAAGTATTCATTTTATTATATACTTTCTAATATTTTCAACATTTAGAAAAACAATGAGCTACAATTTCAAGACTATTAAGGTAATTCCTCCAGCTGCCTAGCTTATCAATATTATTTTATCTAAAACACAAAGAAAAACACCAACTGTAGTACATCCTGGCTATGCTATCAGCAGAATCAGGTCCTTCTACATGAGAAAAATCAAGTTCTGTCAATAAACCTTAAATTAAAAACTTTTAAATATCTTAGAAAATTTCCCTAAAATTTAAGATATTCATCCATTCTATGGCGATCTCTTTAATGTATTGTATGATAAAGATCATTACAAATTAGCACTCGGTCATGTAAAAGCAACTAAAAATATGGTCGATAATATGAGTAAAGACTATTTAAAACTCGTAAAATATGCTGATTCTCTTTATAGATGTAAATCTTTAAAAAGAGCAGCTCTCGGTAGAATGTGTACAATGATAAGAAAAATTAACTCTTCACTCGCATTTTTAGAAGAAGTAAGAAAACATTTAGGTCGTTTACCTAGTATTAATCCCTATGAAAGAACTATCTTATTAACCGGATATCCAAATGTAGGAAAATCTTCATTCATTAACTCAGTAAGTAAAGCCAACGTATAAGTCCAACCCTATCCATTCACAACTCAAGCTTTATATGTAGGTCACACTGACTATAAAAATTTAAGATATCAAGTTATTGATTCTCCAGGTATTTTAGATCACGGCCTCGATTAAATGAACACTATTGAAATGCAATCAATCACAGCTTTAGCTCATCTTAAAAGTTGTGTAATTTATTTTGTAGATCCTTCAGAACAATGCGGCTACTCAGTCTTATAACAAATTCACCTTTATCATACAATCAAACCTTTATTCAAAAATAAACCAGTTTTAGTAGCCTTTAATAAAACTGACTTAAAAAAAGTATCTTAACTAACAGCCAGCAAACAAAAAGCTATCGAATAATGGCTCAACTAAAATAACCTTAAATTCATATAAATGAGCACATTAAACAACTAAAACATTACTGTCGCCAAATAAACCGCCTGTGAAATGGTCTTCAATATTAAACTTCCTCAACCTGAAAATAAAGTCGTAAAAGCTGAACAAAACTACATTAACGGTATGTACGTAGCCCAACCAAAAAAGAGAGATAATGTAGAAAGATTACCTGTAACAGTCGATTTAAGCCATAAAATAAAAAAAGATAAAACTATCCGACAAATCTAATAAGAATAAGGAGGTGCAGGTGTATTCGCCATTCCTTTACAATAACATTATGTCATTCCAGAATAATGGAAATACGACATTGGTCCATAAATTTATAACGGTAAAAATATAGCAGATTTTGTTGATCCTGACATTTGGTAAAAACTTGATGAATTAGAAAAATAAGAAGATTTACTTTTAGAATTAGAAGGAATGAAAATATAAGATGACTTAGCTCCTTAAGTTGATGAATAAGTTCAATAAGCCTATAATTAAATTAAAAGAAAAAAACATGCCTTCAGATAATAACATGCTCTTAAAAAGAATAGACCTGCATATTAAAAAAATAAATCTATGGAAAGATTTAAAGAAGTAATGGAATAAAAAGGACTTGATCCTACTTTAGTTGAATAAAGAATGAGAAATAGAAGCCGATCAAAATCATTACACTAAATAAAAAAAGTTAAAGATGATTCTGATAATTAAATGATGTAATAAGATGAATAAACAGGAAAAAAAGTAAGAAATAGAATCAGATAAGCCTCAAGATCAAGAAGTAAAGGCTATCATAGATAATTCAGTGAAGCTGAAAAGAAAGGCTAAAGAGATACAAACAAACTCAGTAAAAAATGGAGAACTATGGATAAAAGAAGTTAGTCAGATAGATTTGTTGGTACTAAAATGCCTAGACATTTATTTACCGGTAAAACTAGTAAAGGTTCAAGAGATTGGAGATGATATTTATATTTTTACTCTAATAGTTTTTAATCTTTATTCTATTAATGATTATTAAACATAAATTAAAAGTAATGGTAAATCTTTAAAAATTATATTAATTAAAAATTATATATTTATTCTAAAACAAAACAAATAAAGAACAGAAAATAATTGACTTAGCCATTAATTAACAAA
>JADLER010000016.1 GCA_020846025.1 Bacteroidia bacterium
AATTAAACGTTCCATTTCATCAGGTTCTTGCTTGTTTTTAAAGCCAATGATGGCGGCAAGAACCTTTCCAAATTCCTCTAATTGTTTTATAAGATAATCACGCTTCAACATGTTTTTTTATGTTGTGTAAACAGGTTTGTAATTGTGGAATAACTGCTTTTTCGCCACTATTCTCTATTACAAAATCTGCTAATTCAGTTTTTTTCTCATCGCTCCACTGAGCTTGCATGCGTTGTTTGATGGCGTCAATGCTTAAATGGTTTCTATTTAAAACACGTTGTATTCTCACTGGTTCAGGAGCAGTAACTAAGATATTAAATGGTAACTCTTTATATATATCAGTTTCAAATAACAGTGCACTCTCTTTAATAATGATTGATTGAGGAGCTTGTTTGTTTTTAAATTCAATAAAATCTTGTTTTACTGCAGGATGAATGATTGAATTTAGTTTATGCAGTAATTCTTTATTAGAAAATACTTTGTTAGAGATAAAAGTATGGTTAAGTGTTGTATTATTTAGGTACGCCTCGTTACCAAGTAATTGAATAACCTGGGACTTAACATCTGGATTAAAGTACATTTGCTTAGCACGTTCATCGGAGTTATAAATTACACAGCCCATAACTTCTAATATTTGAGCGATGGTGGTTTTACCACTTCCTATGCCTCCTGTTAAACCTACTAGCATTATTTGTAAATTAAATAAGTAATATTTGAGGGCGATATATTGCTAATTTTTATTTCTTCGGGAGAACGAATAATTTCTATTGGAAGTTCTTTTTGTTTGTTTTTTATTAAATCGTAATCTACCACTGCTTTAAAAGAATCTTCATGAATATTATCAAAATCTTTCATTGCAACTAAGTAGGTTATTGTTGTATAGCTTGGTAATAGTTTAATAACGTTTTTATCATCCTTATTTCTTATATGAATTGGTACTTTTATGCTCGTTTCAATGAGTTTATCAACATTAAAACTTACCTGTACATCTTTTACATTATAATTGATATTGGAGTAAGGTTTTTTTAAGGCAATGGTATTCAAGAAGTTTTCCTTGACGTTTTTTAAATTAAGGTAATAGGTGTAAACAGTATCCATTTTACTTAAACTAATGCTGTCGCCTGATACACTAACATAAGCTGGATTAATGATGGGTTTGGTAACAACATGAAATCCCTCAACGCAATTAATCTTTAAATCTGGTTTTACAGGTAATAATTTTGAGTGCCATTTACTGTTTGAGAAGAATAAAGTATCTGGTCTAATTTTTAAAATCTCAACATCAGTATTAATACATTGTTTGAGGTTAAAGTAACTATTGTTAATGTTATAAGCCTGAGTTTTGGCATTGTTTTTTAGCAAGTTAAAATCAATAACCATCTCTGGTAGATTCTTTCGCATTGAAATGAATAAAAGTTTTAACCCATTGGCTTTAATATCTACACTTAGCCGTTCGGGTAACTCGCCAACAATTAATTTATGAGAAGGAAGGTTTAGAAATTTTACAGGTACTAGTATCGTATATTTATAATTTCTGTTTAGTACATGCACCACCCATAGTAGTGATGCAATGCCTAAACAAATTAAAAAGGTACCAACTTTTTTATTGATCATTAAACGCCTAACACGTATGAGGGCATCTGATGATTTCATTTTTGTATAAAACTTTTTATGCGTTGTTGTTTAAAGTAGAGGTAGCATCTTGTGAAATGGCATTTTTAGAAATTTTCATTTTTGTGCCATCTTCTACCGCCATGATAATAGTACCGTCTTCATTAATTTTATTAACTGTTCCATAAATGCCACCAATCGTTAATATTTTGTCATTTACTTTTAATGATTCTATGTACTTTTTAGTTTCTTTTTGTTTTTTCATTTGCGGACGAATCATAAAGAAGTAAAATACAACGATGATTAAAACTAAAGGAATAATTTGAGCAATTGGATTTCCTTCTGCGCCTCCTGCCATTAAGATAATTAAGTTGTTCATGTTTTTTTGATTTATATTATTGTTTGGTTTTTAAATTATTGTGCTACTGGCAACTGATTTGGATTAGCATTAGTAGGAACTACTATATCTGCTTTTATATACACAATTCTAGTACTTGGTTCGCAATTTGTAACAACCGTAACAGATTTTTCTACTATTCCTGATTTTCCTTCGCTAGCAAATATTACATCAATTACCGCTTCTTGTCCTGGAGCAATTGGCTTAGTAGGGAATTTTGGAACTGTACAACCACAACTGCCATTAGCTGCTGATATTATTAAGTTTGAGCCTCCTGTGTTTTTAAATTTAAAGGCGCAAGTTACTTTTTCTCCTTGTGTAATTCTACCAAAATCGTGTGTTTCTTCTTCAAACTTTATTTCGGGTAAGGAACTAGCTCCTTTACCATCAGCTGATTGAGAATTCATAACATCATTTGTAGAAACCTCTGTGTTATGTTCATTACAAGATACCAGAAGCAATAAACATACTCCAAGTATAAAATAAAATAATTTCATTGTTTAATGTTACTAAATTAGGTTGTAAATTTAGTTTTTTATCTTTAATTATTTAGCCAATAATTGATAATTGTTTCGCCAAATTCTGATAGTACAGACTCTGGATGAAATTGGACACCACGTACTTTGTGATGTAGGTGTTTGATCGCCATTATATTTCCTGCTTCATCGGTAGCTGTTACTTGTAAATTGTTGTTGAGTTCTTTTGGATTAATAACCCATGAATGATAGCGACCAACTAAAAATGTAGAAGGGCAATTATCAAATAAATAATCATTTTGAATGATATTAATAGGTGTAGATTGCCCGTGGCACACACTGGTTAAGTTTTTTAAAGTTGCCCCGTAGTTTTCGCCTATGGCTTGTAATCCAAGACAAATGCCTAAAATATCTTTATGCTCGCTAAATGTTTTTAAAAGTTGAGACATGATACCCGCATCTTTTGGTAAACCTGGCCCAGGTGATAATAAAATTTTATCGTATTGGTTTATTGCGTCAAGTGTTATTTTATCGTTTCTAATAACATCAAAAGAAATAGGACTTATTTTCTCAATTAAATGAACTAAGTTATAGGTAAAACTATCATAATTATCTAATACCAAAAGTTTCATTTAATAGTATCCTAAACGGTATTGATTAACCTTCCATTAGTCCTCTACCGGTTTTATGAATTTTATTTTCTTGTTTTAATTCGGCAATAATTTTATCTAACACACCATTTATAAATACTCTACTATTGGGCGTACTGTATTCTTTACTAATATCAATGTATTCGTTTAGAGATACTTTTACAGGCACATTGCTTACATGTAAAAATTCGGAAATAGCCATCTTCATTAGTAGGATATCCATAGTTGCAATTCTATCTAATTCCCAATTTTTAGTTTTGCTATCAATCATTTTTTCATATTCTTTATCTCCAGCAATTGTTTTTCTAAACAAGGTGGTTATAAATTGTTTATCGTCTTCAGCATCTTTATATAATGGAATAAGTTCAAATGAACCGCTAAAGTTCTCAATGGTTTTTACTACCATCGAAAAAGCACCATAGGTGTCATCTGCCCAGTGGATGTTTCTGTCTTCAAATAAATGATTGAGCAATTCGTGCTCGTATAAAAAATCAGTAGCCAACAATACAATAAACTGCTTATTCTCTTTTGCAGAAGGTGTGGCAGATGCTAAGTAATTCTTATATAAATCTGTTTGACGTAATTCTAAAAATAATTTTCGAACTAAATCAAAATCATTTTGCCAAGAAATTTTACGTTTATTTACTTCTTTTTTTAGTTCTTCGGAGTTAGATAAAGCAACTAAAAAGCTGTTTTCGATGAAACGTAAATTGGGCTGTAAATCTTCCTTACTTGGTAGGCGTTTGTTTTTATTTTCTTCAATTACTAGATGTGCTGTATGATGAATATCAGTAAGTAATACAAGAATGTGTAAATATAAATCGTAAATTTTCTCTAAGCTTTTAAAAAGTTCTTTCTCGTAAATACCTATATCTGGATTTTCTTGTTGAAAATACGAATATAGTGTTTGCATGGTTTTAATACGGAGATAACGTCTATTAAGCATAAAGAACGACTTTTTTAAAATTTGATTTAATGTGTGATTTTAATGTGTTTCAAAAAAACAAAGGTATAGAAAGTTTACTTAAATTCAACTTTCTATACCTCTTTAATAATGCTTTTTTTTTACATTACGGCGTTTATTTTAGCAATACTAGCTATACGTTGTTCGGCAATATAGTTAGCTGCTGCATAAGTTGGAATATTTTGAGTCTTAGCGGTTTGAATAATGTTCCAAGTAGTATCATAAATTTTTTCGGCATGAGATAAGGCGCGTTCGCGGTTGTATCCTTCTAATTCATAATACACATTAATTACTCCACCTGCATTGACTACAAAGTCTGGGGCATATAAAATACCTTTACTTTTCACTAATTCGCCGTGTTTCTTCTCGTCGGCCAATTGATTATTAGCTGCACCGCATATTACTGAACATTTTAGGCGCGATAAAGTATCATCATTAACAGTTGCTCCTAAAGCGCAAGGTGCATAAATATCAATATCTAAATCAAACATTTTATCTGCACTTACATATTCTGCTTTATATTTATCTACTGCTAGTTTTACTCGCTCTTCGGTAATATCATATACATACACTTTGGCACCTTCTTTAGTAATATGTTCAATTAAATGCAAACCTACATTTCCTGCACCTTGAACTAACACTTTTTTACCGGATAAATTATCGCTACCAAAAGCTTCTTTAGCACTTGCTTTCATACTTACATGTACACCATAAGCAGTAACAGGCGATGGATCGCCGCTTCCACCCATAGTTACAGGTAATCCACTTACGTAGTCGGTTTCCATTTTTATCATTTCCATATCGCGACTACTCATGGCTACATCTTCGGCTGTAATGTATTTACCACCAAGGCTATTTACAAATTTCCCAAATCGACGTAATAAAGCTTCGTTTTTTAATTTTTTTGGATCACCCATAATTACAGCCTTTCCGCCGCCTAAATTAATTCCAGCAGCTGATGATTTGTAGGTCATTCCTCTTGATAAACGTAATACATCGGTTAAGGCTTCCATTTCGTTATTGTAATTCCAAAAACGTGTTCCTCCAAGTGAGGGGCCAAGTACGGTATTGTGTATAGCAATAATGGCTTTTAATCCTGTGGCATTATCGTTGCAAAACAAAATTTGTTCGTGGTCATAAATTCCCATTTGACTTATAACCGGATTCAAGCTAAGGCTTGTTTCTTTTATATCTTTCACTTCCATAACAATGGTTTTAATTTCGGGCTAATTTAGTGTTTAAAGTATAGAAAATCAAAAATCTATCATTAAATTCGGTGCATATTTTGAGAAAAAAACTAACATATTTTTTTATAGTTTTTATTACCTCTGTCTCTGCCCAACAAAAAATGACAGGCACTAAGGATTTTTATTTAAAAATAGCTCCAACCTATGGTTTTATTTTTGAGCACAGAAGTACTATTGGAAACCTTGTAAAAGGCTATGTGCCAGGTGTTGAAATTGATTTTGTGAAACCTACTACAGGCACAAAAAACTGGCATCGCGAAAACAACTTCCCAGAGGTAGGTTTATCATTTAATTACATTGACTTTGCAAATCCTAAGCAATTAGGCTATTGTTATGCTTTATCGCCATATATTGAAATTCCATTAAATAAGAAAGTGAGAGCCATTCGTCCTATTTTACGTGTATGTTGGGGAGTATCATACCTCACCAAAAAATTTGATATTGATAAAAACCCTAAGAATATTGCTATTGGAAGTAATCTTAATACTTATGTGCAATGGAAAATGATATGGCATATTAATATAAGTGATAAATTTAGAATGGAACCTGGGTTATCTTTTGCTCATGCCTCGAACGGACGCTCACAAGTACCGAATCTAGGATTAAATGTGGTGTCATTAAACTTAGGATTGACATATAAATTACATGGCGATGTGCCTAAGGCAAATTTAATTGATTCAACTTCGGTATGGAACAGTAAACATGAAATTTTAGTGTGGGATGCGGCTGGATTTAATGAGCACGAGCCACCTGGAGGGTCAAAATATTTCACCAATACCTTTGGTGCTAATTATTATTATAATGTAAGAAATACGCATAAATGGGGTGGTGGAGTAGATGTGTGCTACGATACTCAAAATTTATATCATTTAGAAACATCAGGGCATCCAGCACAAAATTGGACGGATGTTTTACAATTAGGTGTAAAAGTATGTTATGCATATAATGTAGGACAAATTAGTTTTCCAATTGAAATGGGATATTATGCTGTTTCAAAACCCAAAGAAGATGGACCAATTTTTCATCGTTTAGGGATTCGTTATTATCTAAAAAATGGATTGATGTTTAACTTTACAATGAAATCGCATTGGGCTGTAGCAGCTCATTTTGATTATGGTATCGGTTATCGTTTTGGTATAAGAAAGAAAAAATAAAATGAATAAATTATTTGTATATAGTTTTATATTGATGATTTTATTTTCTTGTAAAAAAGAGAACCTTTGCGATTGCGTGAAAACCACGGGTAGTCAAAAAGTAGAATATAGAAACTTGCAAAATTTTAGATGTATTTATCTAAAAGATAAAATGGATTTATACATTACACAAGATTCAAGTTTTGAAGTAAGAATTGAAGCAGGTAGTAAATTGATGGGTTTAATTAAAACTGAATTAGATGGAGAAACTTTAAAGGTATTTAATAATAACCGATGTAATTGGGGAAGAGGTTATAAACATAAAATTAATGTATATGTGTCGGCACCATATTTTAAACATCTAAAAAATGAAGGATTAGGAATTATTAAAAGTACCAATACCATTACACAAGATGAAATATCTATTAGGGTAGAAAATTCGGGAGATGTAAATTTGGATGTCAATGCTAATACAGTTATTTGTAGCTCGCATGGCAATGGTGATACCTATTTAAGCGGCACAACACATAATTTACAAAGTGATTATAATGGAACAAATTATTTATTTGCATACGGATTAACTATAACCAATTATGTGTATTTACATAGTGTATCAATAGGTCATGCATATATTAATGCACCTGAAAACGGCTTAATGGATATACAAATAGATAAAGCAGGTAATATTTTTTATAAAGGAAATCCATCAACTATTAATTTAACCCAGAAAGGAAAGGGTAAATTGATAAAAGAGTAGTTACTTAGATTTTTAGGTGATGGACTATGAATTAAAATTCCTTTCAGTTTTAATTCTAAAAGCAACAGTAATAATCTTTAAAGATTATTTATCATAAAATATATCCCAGCTTTTATATTGCTCATCAAACACACGATAATAAAATATAAAGCCATTTTTACGGTACAATTCTTTTAAAAATGGATGGTGTTTTTTAATAACTTCTTCGTCTGTAATTTTTGAAGTAAAACAAGATGGATTTTTTGTTTGCACATCTATCATCCAATTGGTACGTAATAAACCATACGAGGTTTCAATAGGTCGGTTCTGGCTTTCAAAATCTTTTCTTCTTACCTCTACATATTTTGCAAAAGAAGTATCTGTTTTAAATGTAGGTTCTAGTCCGCCGTAAAATAAAACGCCGTAACTTCTATAACCTATACTTTCAACCGAAAAATGATGGGTAGCACATGCTTTATAAAATTCAATTAAATCTCGTTGTGTGTATTGTTCTACCTTAGGAATAAAAAATAGTATGATGCTATAAATGGCAAATAATGAGGCGATGAAGAATGTGAATACATATTTTAATCCTCCACGCTTTATGTTATAAATTCCTATAAACATAAGTATTAAAAATATGACACCAATTAACCATTCAAAACCAAACCAATGTACATTTGCTTTTAAATTTTCAATGGCTACAGGGTCGGCAATAAGATTTGAGGATAGTAGCCAAGGTTTAATAAATGGGGTTAATCCAATTAATGTAAACACTAAACCGAGAACACAAGTTATAACCACCGTAAGCGAGTGAATGTTTTTGTTCCATTGAAATTCGCCACTTAAAAATTTGTGTAAACTATATGCTGCTAAATAGGTTAAAGGAAAATAACACATGGATGAATAATGAACTATTTTAGTTTGTACCATTGAAAATAAAATTAATACAACCCAAAACAAACTCAACATCCAGCGTTTAACATGTATTTGATAAGGCGTATCAGTCGTAGATTTTTTATGAGCAAGGATTAAAAAAATTGAAGCAGGAAAGCAACCTAAAAACAACACAATGAAATGGTAAATAAATGGACCTCCATGGTCGCTATCTTCGGTTTTAAATAAACGAATTTGATAATCAATAAATTCTTTTATCACACTACCGTTTCCATTTAAAAATTCAATCAAAAACCAACTACCTCCCATTAAGAGGAAAGCTATAAAAAATGTAATTAGAAATTTAGTAGAAGTGATTTTTTTGAAACGTTGTAAAACAAAAAATACACTTACCGTTAATCCAACTAAAATAAAGGCTGCTGGGCCTTTGGTAAGAAGGGCTAAACCTAAAAATATACCAGCAAAACCAGAGGTTTTAAAACCGTATTGTCCTGTTGGATTATTAGTGTGTTGTATGAGATTATATACAGCTAAGTAAATGAATAAATTAAACCAAGGGTCGATAATACCGCTCTTGAAAAATAAATGAGGTAGCATGGTTGATGCATAAACAAAAACCCATGTTAATCCAAAATGATGACCATTTATTTTTTTGCCTGTATAAAATAAAACTAACAAAGTAACAATACCACAAATGGCGTTTGGAAAACGAGCTGCAAATTCATTAATTCCAAAAATATTCATACTAATAGCTTGTAACCAGATAAATAAAGGAGGTTTTTCCCAAAAAGGATGAAAGTAGAGTTGTACATGGGAGTAATCATTAGAAACAATCATTTCACGAGCACATTCAGCAAAGTTTATTTCATCCCAATCAAAAAGTGGAATATTGCCAATAAATGGAATGAATAATAAGGCCGATATAATAGTTATAAAACTATAGGCTTTAAAATCTGTATTAAGTAGTTTATACATTTATTTTTGTTTCGTAACGAGTTGTATAATTCCTTTGTCTAAGTTATGTAACTTAACATTTTTATAAAAAATCACGTACATTATCAAAGAGAAACTAACACCTATTATGGAGCCAATAAAAATATCTACAAGCCAGTGCTGAGATAAGTGAACACGGCTATAAGCAGCCAAAATGGCTAAAATGAAATAGAGAATTTTTTGCCATTTTTTTTCACTCATAAATAATAAACAAAAAAACAAAGCAAATGCTGATAAGGAATGTCCACTTGGGAAAGAGTGTAACGCGAGTACATCAACACCTTCAACTAAGTTTAATGGTTCTCTCACAAAATACTGAAAAGTGAAGTGAGGACGCGTAATATCATAATATACCCAATGTTTTAAGATGTAAGAAACTATGCCAGCACTTAAATAACTTAAAATAATATACAATGCCATACGTACATTTTTAATTGAAATAATTAGTGCAATGATAATGGCCACAATTCCATCTCCAAGATGGGTAATTATCATGAAAAAATAATCAATAACTGAATTCCATA
>JADLER010000017.1 GCA_020846025.1 Bacteroidia bacterium
CAATTTTCATCTGTAGTTACTAAAGAAACGAATGTTTATGATAGAACTATTGACAGATATTCAAAAGGTATTGATGCATTATTAGAATCTGATCGAATTAAAAATGATATATTTAGATGGGAGCACGACTTGTGGCATTTCTAATATTATATTAGGACATCAAATTATTTAAAAAGGATATTGAAGATTCAATATCCTTTTTAATTTATAAATCTTTTTAAAGAATTAAGATCTAATACAATGTTCTAATATTATTTCTACAGTACAAAGCTATAACGCCCTAAATAAACTGGCTATTTAGGGCGTTATAAATATGATAAGGAAGAATTAATTATTTTTTAGCTTCAGCAGCTGGCGCATCTGCTGCTGCTGCTGCACGAGTTGTATTTACAGAAACAACCGAAACATTTTTTGCATTTAATAATGTTACACCTTCAATTTTAATATCTCCAACTGTAATTGCATTACCAATATCTAATCCAGAGATATCTAAGTCAATATAATCAGGTAATACATTAGCTAAACCACGTGCTTTTAATTTACGTTGTTTTAAAACTAATTTACCACCTTTTTTTACACCTTCCGACTGACCGTTTAATCTTACTGGAATTTGAACAGTAATTGCTTTTCCATCAATCACTTCTAAAAAGTCAGCGTGAATTAATCTATCAGTTATTTTATGAAATTGTGCTTCTTGTAAGATTGTTTTGTATGTTTTACCACTTAATTCAACTTCCACAATATGTGCATTAGGAGTAAAAATAATTGGTTTAAATGCTCTTTCATCTGCTTGAAAGTGAATTTGTTCTTTTCCACCGTAAATAACACAAGGAACTAATCCTTTCTCGCGAATAGCTTTAGCATCTACTTTCCCTACGTTCGCTCTTGGCGAACCGCTCAATTGTAATGATTTCATTTTATTATTTGTTTTATTTAAGTGTTTTCAAAATGCCCGCTTCATTTTTACTCACAACTTGTTTTTATTTATGTTGGCGGGTTTATTTACATTATAAAGTTAGAACTAATAGATTCGTGATGTTGGATGCTATGAATCACTTTTGCAAACAATTCAGCAACTGATAAAACTTTAATTTTAGGGCTTTGTTGTTTTAAAGGAATAGTATCCGTAACAATTAATTCTAATAGTTTTGATTTCTCAATATTTTCATAAGCTTTACCAGATAAAACAGCATGTGTACATAAAGCACGCACACTTAGCGCTCCACGTTCCATCATCATATCGGCTGCTTTGCATAAGGTTCCACCCGTATCAACTAAATCATCAACTAAAATAATATTTCTTCCTTCAATTTCACCACTGGCTGTCATGTGGTCAACTACGTTAGCCTTTGTACGTTGCTTATAGCAAATAACGATTTCAGATTTTAGATGTTTGGCGTAAGCATTAGCACGCTTGCTACCTCCCATATCTGGTGCTGCAATTGTTAGGTGTTCTAAATTTAAACTTTGAATATAAGGTAAAAAGATAGAAGATGCATAAAGGTGATCTACCGGAATATTAAAAAATCCTTGAATTTGATCAGCGTGCAAATCCATTGTCATTACACGAGTAGCACCAGCTAATGCTAACATGTCTGCTACCATTTTTGCACCAATAGCAACACGAGGTTGATCTTTTCTATCTTGACGTGCGTATCCAAAGTATGGGATAACAGCTACAACATCTTGTGCCGATGCTCTTTTTGCCGCATCTAACATTAATAGCAGTTCCATTAAATTGTCGGAAGGCGGCATAGTAGATTGAATAGCGAATACACTTTGCCCTCTGATACTTTCATCATAAGATACTTGTATTTCACCATCACTAAATCTATAATGCGCCATTTTACCTAAATCTTTACCATAAGCCTTAGAAATTGCTTCGGCTAAAGAATTGGTAGCGCTTCCTGAAAATAATCTAACGTCTGTTTCCATTTTACAAAATAGAGGCGCAAATGTACGACTTTTGCCTGTTTTTACAATATTTTTCAATGTTTTTTCTAATAATTAAAATTTGATTACATTTGCCCCAATTTAGCTAACATACTAGCTTAAAAGCCCGGGTGGCGGAATTGGTAGACGCGCTGGTCTCAAACACCTGTGGGTTCACCCCCGTGCCGGTTCGAGCCCGGCCCCGGGTACTAAATGCAAAAGCCGCTTATTTTCAGCGGCTTTTTGTTCTATAAGTAAATCCGTTTTTTTTAATTGTTCTATTCCCTTGATAATTCATTGATATCTGCATATAGAATTATACTTGGGCATGCGAAGTAAAAAGAATTAATTAAAACAATTGAAATTCATTTGGGAAAAACTCAATAAGTTTTTAAGTGTATTTTCTTCGAAACGACCTGTTTTGTATTTTGATTTTGAGTAATAAGTATGTTTTAAACTAAGAATTTAATAGAAGCAATCCTTGTAAATAAACCTATCAAACATTCATTTATAGATTTGCTTTTAACTCTATTGTGTTAATAACCAATTTGTTTTCTGTTAAAACACCACCTTAAAAACACCATCTTTGGTTTACAGAAAATTTGATTATACAACTTAACTAACTAAGTTATTAAGTTTTTGTAATCAAGCTTTTGAATTTTAAGAACTAAATAATTTAAGGCAATATGAAAAGTTTTTTACTACCTTTTGTTTTACTGATGTTATTATCTGCTATGTCTATGGCTCAAAAAGACATCATTGAAGAAGCTGCTGATTTATATGAATCGCATAATTATAAAAAAGCTTACGATTTGTACGACCAGCTTTACACTAAGAATCCTAAGAACTTTGAATTTAAATCAAGATTAGGTTTTTGTGCTTTATATTATCCAGAAAAAAAATCGAGAGCTATTGAAATTTTTGAAGACATTAAACGAAACGATAAATCTCCCGAAGCAGATTATTATTTAGCAAAGGCTTATCATAGCAATTATAAATTTGATAAAGCAATCACTCATTATGAGGCTTATATATTGGCAAAAGGCAACAAAATTAAGGAAGATGATAAAGAGATGCTACGTGACGCTAAATTAGGAATTACTAATTGTAATAATGGGAAAGAATTAATGGCTAATAAAGTTGTAGCTGATATTAAAAACATAGGTTCTCCAATTAACTCACACGAAGTTGAGGGTGTTCCAATTATTTCAGCAGATGAGTCAGTTTTAATTTATACCTATCGAGGTGAGAAAAGCACAGGTGGTTTATTAAACGACGAGTTGAAAGAGGATAAAATAGATAGCACATATCATGAAGATATATTTATCTCGAACAGAGTTAATGATTCAACTTGGGGAGTACCAACACCTATTACTAATTTGAATACGAATGGAAATGATGCTGCTATTGCATTATCGCCAGATGGGCAAATGCTATTTACTTTTGTAAGTGATGTAAAAAACCCTGGTGACATTATGTATTCAAGCTATTCGGGAACCGAATGGAGTATTCCAGTAAAACTAAATAGCAATATCAATTCTGCGTACTGGGAAGGTAGCTGCTCAATAACAGCCGATGGACGCTATTTATATTTTGCCTCTGAACGCCCTGGTGGATCTGGAGGAAGAGATTTATATATATCAGAAAAAGTAAACGGGGATTGGGGACCTGCCAAAAACTTAGGCGCAGCTATTAATACAGAGTATGATGATGACGCTCCTTTTATTCATCCTGATGGTATTACACTTTTCTTTAGTTCAGAGGGACATAAAAGTATTGGAGGCTATGACATTATGTATTCTATAAAAAAAGATAATTCGTGGATTGAACCAATTAGTATGGGTATACCCTTAAATACAACCGAAGATGACCGTTTTTATGTTATAAATGCAAAAGGAGATGTTGGTTATTTTTCATCTAACAGAGCAAGCTCTGGTGGAAAAGGCGAACAAGATATTTATACAGTGATGCCTGGTATAATTGGTGAACGTCCCATACTAGCATTATTAAAAGGAAGTGTATATGTAGATGAAAAACCTGTTGAAGCAAAAATTGAAGTGGTAAAAAAAGATAATAATGAATTAATAGGCCCATATTATTCTAATTCAAAAACAGGAAAATATTTAATGGCTATCTCTCCAGGTCATAATTACTCAGTTAAAGTTACAACCAAAGATATGGAACCTATGGAGGAAATAATTTCAATAGAAAAGCTCAATAAATTTGTTGAAGTAAGAAAAGATTTCTTTTTCTATACCCCTGAGTTTGCTAACAAGAAAAGCCAAATATCTGTAAATGCCATTTTAGATAGTTTATTAAATCAAGTAGCGAGTGCAGAAGATTTTAAAAATGATGTTAGTACTATGAAAACATTGGAGAATAATACAAAATTAGTAGAACCAGTAACACAGAAAGAGCCAGAGAAAACGACAGCTACACAAGAAGCGCCATGCAATGGTGGAGCAATTCCTGATTTTACAGCTTTAAAAGGTAAATCATTAAACGACAAAGCAGTATATAAACAATTATTAGAAATTGGTGGTAATATATGTGTAGA
>JADLER010000018.1 GCA_020846025.1 Bacteroidia bacterium
GCTACCGGAATATTTGGAGAAAACCCCAATAATGGTATTGGAGTGTATGGTCAAAGTAATTCTGGAGCGGGAATTTGGGGTAAGTCTACCAGTGGTTCGGGTGTTTATGGAGAATCTACTAGTGGTGATGCAGGTAAGTTTATTTTACCAAGTAACACAACAACAGCAAGTGCAGTTAATGCACAAACCAATGGTACGGGTCCTGCGCTTTTTGCTCGAACTTATAATGTATCTCCTTTAGCATTAGCTGCTAAGATTGATGGACACTCATGGTTAGCTGGCAAGTTAAGATTAGATTCTACTTTAACAGTAAGTGGCTATATTAATCCTCCAAGTCCAGCCCCATCTGGAGAAGGTAGAATGTATTATGATAAATCTACAAATAAGTTTAAAGTTTCTGAAAATGGTGGTGCTTATGTAAATTTAATTAACTCTAATATTTCACCTTGGCAATTTCTTGCAGGTAGTATTTTTCCTAATAATAATCCTGCTTCTGATAAAGTAGCAATTGGTTCAAATACTGCTAATGCATTACTTGATGTGCAGAGTACAAATTCAAGCGGATTAACAATTCAACCTTTAGTAAGCATAGTTAATAATAATAATTCATTTAACGGATTAAGTTTACTAAATGTTGTGAAGAATATAGGTAGTGGAGATGATGTCGCTTTATTTGATAATAAAACAACAACAGGAGGAGCATTAAAAGCAAAAATTACAAATACGGCTAGTATTGGAAATGTTATTGAGGCTTTAAATGATGGTATGTCTAGTGCTGCTTATTTTAAGAACAATTTAATTGGTAATACATCAACTGTATTACAGGTGGTGCATAGTGGTGGAGGACAAGGGGTTAATATTCAAACTAATAATGCTAATGCATTGTATGCTACATCTAGTGGCACAGTAGTTCCAACTGTAAATATAAATAATTCAGCTGGAGAAGGATTGCATGTATATGCGCAATCAAGATCCATATATTCGCAATCAAATTCAAACTCTATGGCTGCATTTGAATCTGTAAATACAGGAAATGGACCTACAATAATGGCCTATAAAAATATCAGTTCAACTTTAGGAAATGTAGCTCAATTTAACAACAACTCTGCAGCTAATGGGTCAGATGTGTTATTGATAAATAATGCTGGGTCAGGAGCTGCAATTCATGCAATTAGTGGACCAACTGTAACCGGAGGTAGTAATGTAGCTTTGTGGCTAGAAGAAGGTCATATAAAAACATCAGGAGTAAATGCTACTTCAAATACAACGGTAACCGCAATTTCAGGAGCAACTGTTATAGGAAATGATGTTTCTGGAAAATTAAGTATCACAACAACTTCTACTTCAATTCCTGCTAATCAAGAGATGATTAAAGTAACGTTTAATAAACCTTATCCTTCGGGTGTTACGCCAAATGTTATCATCACTCCATCTAATTTATATTCAGCAGGAATGCAGCCTTATGTGTCTTCGGTTTCTAACACTGGTTTTAGTGTGTTCTTCAATGTCAATACTCCAAGTATTATAAGAACTTATACATTGAATTACATAGTCATACAATAAATAAATTAGATATTGAACTTAAACAACTTTGAGAGATGTGTACTTTGAAAAAAACAATTTGTATTAGTTGTATATTATTTTTGCAGGTAATTAGTATTAATTTTTATGCACAGATACCACAAGGCATAAATTATCAGTCTATAATTCGTACTTCGAGTGGGAGCGTTATCACGAATTCGTCAGTTACAGTCGATTTTAAGTTATACGATGGAATGTTAGGTGCAATGCTATATCAAGAAACACATTCGGCTACGACCAATCAATTCGGTATGGTTAATTTAATAATTGGTCAAGGTACTCAAGTTTCTGGTTCTATTCCTTTTATAGCAATACCTTGGGGAAATGGCATTGCTTATGAAGTGGTGGTTAACTCAAATGTTATTGGTACTAAACAGTTGTTTATGAGTGTTCCTTATGCTTTATATTCAAGAGCACCAATCGTAACTTATAGCAATAATATTTTATCGGTAGGTGGTAATACAACTACTATTAATTCTAGCCTAACGTATTCGGCTGGTACTGGAATTGATATTTCAGGAAATATCATTTCAAATACCTTAACACCTGTAACGCCAACTATTACAGGCAATGGACTTGCTGTTATAACACCCACAACGGGTAATAATTTTAACGTATCTGTACCTGCACCTGTATTAAATTACAATCAATTAACAAAAGAGTTAAGCATTACACAGGGCACAGCAGTTACAACACAAACTTTAATAGGTACTGGTAGTAATACTATAAGTATGAATGGAGCTGGAATTGCTAGTGTATCGCCAACTGTTGGTAATAACTTTACAGTAAATGTTCAAGCGCCTAGTTTTACTAATAATGGCCCATCTACAATATTGGGTTCATATCCAAATTACACTTTAAATTCTATAGCTACCCCTTCTACAACTTTAGTTCAAGGAAATAATATAACTTTAAATCAATCAGGTAATACATATACAGTTTCGTCACCTAGTCAGTCATTAAGTTTAGCTTCCAATATTTTGTCCATAACAGGTGGTAATTCAGTTACTTTACCAGCTACTGTTATTAATGGGACGGGCACAGGTATATCAACTGTTTCAACTTCAGCCAATAACTTTACTGTAAATGTACCAAACCCTACTTTTTCTACATTATCAGGGATTTTAAGTTTTGGAGGAACGAATACTGTTTCTATTACCTCGCCATTAAGTTTGTCAGGAACAACTTTGACATCTGGTGTTGGTACTAACTCAGTAAATTTAGCAACATTACCTAGTTTGTGGTCATCAGCAACAACTTCAGTTGCTACTTCTATTTTCCCAACTGGAATAGGTAATAGAGTTGGGATAGGTACAACTACTCCAAATAGTTTATTTGAAGTTAAAGATTATATTAATTTTGAAAATGTAGGTTCAAATACTAGTTTAGGACATTTTGCGGGTGTAAAAGCTTCGCCTCTTGCATATTACAATACATTTTTAGGATATTATGCTGGTCAAGCAGTTACATCTACAACAGGTACAGCCGCTGCAAATACTTACATTGGTTACAATTCAGGTGTAAATGCATCATTTGGTAATAATAATACTTTTGTAGGATCATCGTCTGGTTCATCTATTACAACGGGTTCACAAAATACTTTTTTAGGAAACACATCAGGCAATGGTGTTACTACTGGAGACAACAATGTTATAATAGGGCAAGGAGCTGGAGTAAATCATACTACTGCTTCTAATAATGTTTTTATTGGGAATGGTTCGGGGTTTTCAACTACAACTCAATATACTAACGCTGTGGCAATTGGATATAATGCAAGGGTAAATGCTAATAATGCTTTGGTTTTAGGAAATACCACAACTAGTGTTGGTATCGGTGTTAATGCACCAGTTGAAAAATTAGAAGTAAATGGGAATGTACAAATTGATGGAGCAACAAGTGAGTATAAATATGGCACTGCTAAAACTAAGCAATTAAGCATACCGTCAGTTGCATTTCAGTCTGAGAAATCAAATTTACATACGTCAAATTCAATTGGAGGTCAAATATATACAGTAGCAACTACTACCTTGTCCCTAGGCTATGCATCTTATTATTCTGCTCCAGTTTACCTACCAGACGGCGCAACTGTTACGAATTTTGAAGCTTATGTTGTAGATGAAGATGCAACATATAATATTTCTTTATGTCAATTGTGGCGTTCTACTTCAACAGTTGGTACTCAATACGGAACATCTTCAACTATGGCTCAAACATCTGCTACTAGTGGTTCAAATACAAACATACAACTCTTGTCTGATAACTCTATCACATCACCATTAATTGACAATGCTAATTATTATTATTATGTGAGATTTGGAGGTGTTTATACTGGAAATCAAAATATCAGATTGTCGAGATTTGTAATCACCTATACTATTAATAAAGCAGATTAATTATTATGAAAAAATTTATAATACTTTTATTTTATTTCATTGGTATTGACTTAATTGCCCAAACAATAACTCCCCAAGTTTTTAATTCTGCCGGAGGTGGTGGCGTGATAGGTTCAACAGGTAATGAGGTTTATTATAATATTGGAGAACCTATTGTTTATACAGCCGTTAATTCAAACACGGTTTTAACTCAAGGATTTTTACAACCAGATATAGTAAGTTCTTTAGATTTAAGTATCACACCATTGTTTCAAAGTGAGAGTTGTTTAAATAAAAATGATGGGATGATTTCACTACAATTAAATTCAACACCATCAAATGCTATTCAAATATTATATGTTTGGCAACCAGCTTTTCTTTGTCCAAGTCAAACATGCACATCGGTTGATAGTTTAGCACCAGGTTCATATAGCGTAACTGTTAAGGCATTAAACTCTTCTAATGTGGCTATTGATTCCATATCGTTTTCTTATGATGTTATAGCAAGCACAGAACCATGTCAAATTACAACCTATAATGGATTTACACCTAATGGCGATGGTGTGAATGATACTTGGCTTATTGATAATATTGAAAACTTTCCGGATAATTCGGTTACCATTTTTAATAGATGGGGCAATCAGGTATGGCATACTAAAAAATATGATAACACCACCAATGTGTGGACAGGTAAAACAAATGCTGGAGGCGACTTAGCAAGTGGAACTTACTTTTTTGTAATTGAATTAGATAAAGGAAAAGGAATTAAGAAAGGTTGGGTTGAATTAACAGGGAAATAAAAAATGAGACAGACCAAGTATCTTTATATATTATTATTGAGTTTATTTTTAAATATAGGAGTATTTAAAAATGCGTATTCACAAAATGATTGCACTAATCCTATACAACTTTGTTTCACAACAGATTCTATAGTATCTTTCCCTTCCACCACAAACGCGGGGAATGCGTCTACTGGGCCAAATTATGGTTGTTTGGCAAATACACCAAACCCTACATGGTTTTATCTTCAGACTGGTTCAAGTGTTACAAATATCACACAGTTTTATTACTCTTCTAATCCGTCTGTAGATATTGATGCTATAATTTGGGGGCCACTTACCAGTTCTGTATCTATGTGTTCACAAATAACCAGTTCTACTAGTATTATTGATTGTAGCTTTAGTGCAAATGCTACCGAAATCCTCACTATTCCAAATACGGTTGCAAATAGTTACTATTTAATGATGATAACAAATTATTCAAATCTACCGAATAATGCATATTTAACATGTTTACAAGGTAGAAATAATGTAGTTTGTTCTACATCAGCACCAATTTCCAATTTTGCTTTTACTCAAACTGTAAGCTGTGTTTCTAATCCAGTACAAATAATTGATTTGTCTTCGCCTTTAGGTGGTATTTTAGCATGGAATTACCAAACTAGTGATGGGCAATCAAGTACAATAAAAAATCCAAGCTTTACTTTCACTACAACTGGTGTTTATTCTGTTTCATTAACAGTTACGTCATCTGCAGGAAACTCTCCAGTAACAACAAAAACGATTCAAATAAATTCTACTTGTTCAACTCCAACGGTTGCAGTAAGTCAACAATCAGCTACATGTGGAACCCCTAACTCTTGCAATGGCCAAATAACACTTACAGCAACAGGTTCACCACCTTTTACCTACAGTTGGACACCCTCTGTGAGCACAGGAAGTGTTGCTACTGGATTATGTCCAGGTACTTATACCTGTTATGTTACTAACAGCTTAGGTGGTACCACAACTAAAACAATTAACTTAACTGGTAACCCAGCAATTACAGTAACACTTAGTGCAAGTAAAACGTCATTATGTCAAGGAGATTCAACGTTAATAACATCGGTGGTTTCTGGTGGAGTAGGTGGGGCATATACCTATAGTTGGAGTACTTCAGCTACTACAAATGTTATTACTACATATCCTTCCCCACCTAGTTCTACGTATTCATTAGCTGTAAAGGATATGTCGAATTGCTCATTAATGTCTTCCATTACAATAACAGTAGATACATTTCCTAATATTTCTCAAACAATCTCTTCTCCATCTATATGTGCAGGTTCAATTTGTACTGTTACTTTGTCTGGAGCTAGTAATTTCACAACTAATCCTGGAGGGATTTCCGTAAATGTGTTTTCTGTTAGCCCTACATCATCTACCAATTATACCGTAATTGGTGCAAATAGTGCTTGTAAAGACACTGCAAATTTTATGATTAATGTATTACCAACGCCATCAGTCAGTTCTGTTGTGAGTGATACTACGTTGTGTTTAGGATTTACATCCACTGTTACATTATCTGGGGCAACTAATTATACCACAATTCCTGGAAATATAAATTCATCGTCATATACTGTTTCTCCAATTTTCAACACAACATATACAGTAGTTGGTACAAATGGTAATTGTTCGAATACAAAAACGTTTCATATTCAAGTTTTACCTTTACCTGTAATAAATGCCTCGGCAAGTTCAACTTTGGTTTGTCCTGGACAAACTGTTTCACTTTCTGCTAGTGGTACAATAATTAATTTTTTATGGCAACCAAATAATTTAATTGGTCAAAATCAAAATGTTGTAATCAATGCTCCAATAACATATACAGTTTATGGGCAAGATATTAATGGTTGTGTAAATTTGGATATTATTCAAATAGACACTGGAGGAGTTTTATTTGTAACACCTGTAGTAACACCAAGTATAGTTTGTATAGGAGATTCATCCATCTTAACAGTCATTGGAGGAAATGTTCCTAGTTGGGCTCCAACCAATCAATTAACAGTTTTTCCTCTAAGCGATACAACTATTGTTATGACAGTAAATAGTAATAATGGATGTAGTGGACCTATATCATTTCATTTAAAAATTAATCCTGAGTGTGAAGTCGTTGTATATAATGGATTTACCCCTAATGGCGATGGCGTGAATGATTTTTGGTTTATTGATAATATTGAAAAATATCATAATAATAAGGTAAGTGTGTTTAATAGATGGGGAAACAAAATTTATGACACTAAAAGCTATAACAATAGTAGTAACTATTGGGATGGAAAAATTAATTCAGTAACAGTTTCTTCAGGCACCTATTATTATGTAATAAGCTCTGAAGATAACAAAGTAATAAGAAAGGGGTGGATAGAAATTACAAATTAAAAATATAATTAAAGGAGTATGGTAAGAAAAATATATATAATAATTGTCGTTTTTAGTACTTATATATTAACGGCACAACAAGACCCACAATATAGCCAATATCAGTTTAATCAAATGGTTATTAATCCTGCTTATGCTGGAACCAAAGATGCAATGAGTGTTATATTAGATGTTCGTAATCAATGGGCAGGTTTTAGTGGTGCACCACGAACTCAGGCATTAAGTTTTCATACACCTTTAAAAAACAAACGAATAGGTTTAGGACTCACTGCTTATAATGATATGATAGGGCCTAAAAGAGTAACTGCGGCCTATGGTAATTTCTCTTATATATTACCTATTAATAATAAGTTGAAATTATCTTTTGGATTAAGAGCAGGTATTGTAAATTACGTATTTGATTTTAATAAAATAAATTACAAAGATCAGTCCGAATCTATAGCTTATAATACTATTCCTACTAATAAGATCAAACCTGATTTTGACGCGGGATTATTTTTAAAATCTAATTCATTTTATGCTGGTTTTAGTGCCACACACTTAAATGCTACCTATATATATAATGATAAAGTTAGTACAAGTGGAAGCTTAAAAGAATATGACTTGACCTATAGATTAAATACACATTTATTTTTTATCGTAAGTAAAGGTTTTTCAGTGGGAGAAAATTTAGTAATTAACCCTACTATTATGATAAAGTCAGCCTCATCTACATTGAATGCTGATTTGAATTTAAACTTCCTCATTAAACAACGATTATGGTTGGGCGCATTTATGAGATCGAGTGGTTCAGTTGGATTATTAGCTCAAGTTTTAATAACTGAGAATATAAGGGTGGGGTATTCTTATGATAGGACTATAGCCCCTATACAAAAGAATTTAGGTAATGGACATGAAATTATGATTGGTTTTGACTTTAATACATTTAAGTCTAAAATTTTATCGCCTCGTTATTTATAATTTATTTAAAAGCATTGTATAAAACATGAAACTATATATTTCAATTATCTTATTAAGTTCTCTTTCTGTAATAGCTCAAATTAATAAGGCCGAGAATTTATTCTCTAAAAATAATTTACATAAAGCAATTCCTCTTTTTCAAAAAGTTGCTAAAGGAAAATCGGCCGACAAACAAAAGGCTACTATTCGATTAGGAGACTGTTATAGATTACTTAATGACTATGCAAAGTCCGAACAATATTATGAGCAAGCATTAAAACTTGGAAAAGTGCCTTCAGAGTTTTATTATAACTATGGTAATGTGTTAAAGTCGAATAACAAATATTCAGAGGCATTAAATCAATATTATGCTTTTTTGGAAGAAAATGAAAAAAGTGATTTAGCTAAAAATGCCATTAAATCATGTCAAGAAATAAAATACTGGCAATCGAAACCTAAAGAATATGAAATAAGAAATTTGGACGAAATAAATACGCATCGCGCAGAGTTTTCGCCAGTGGTGTACAACAACAAATTAATTTTTGTTACCGAAAAATTAAATGATTTAGTTGATTTTGAAAAATCAACTTTCAACAATCAGCCTTATTTAGATATTTATTCTGCTGATATAAAAGGAGATAAAATTCAAAATAAGGAAATATTCTCTAAAAAAATAAACACACATTTTTATGACGGCCCCATTTCATTTTCTAATGATGGAAAAACGGCGGTTTTCACTAGAGTAAACTATAAAGTCAATAAAAAAGATAAAGACTTTGTGAATAGAGCAAAGATTTATTTTTCAACTATTAAAGGGCACTCTTTTTCAAAACCTGTACCGTTTATTTATAACAGCGAAGCTTATTCGTGCGCACATCCTTCTTTAAATGCTGACGGTACTGTTTTGTATTTTGTATCTGATATGCCAGGAGGATTTGGTGGACAAGATATTTGGATGTGTCAAAAAAATGGAGATTCGTGGGGAAAACCAGTTAATTTAGGATTTGATATTAATACTTCTGGCGATGAGATGTTCCCGTCTATGAGAAAAGATGGAATGTTATTTTATGCATCAAATGGACTTCCTGGTTTTGGAGGTCTAGATATTTTTTCTGCAAAACAAAAAGATGGAAAATGGCTACTAAATAGAAATGAAAGTATGCATTTAAACAGTAGTGCGGATGATTTCGGCGTGATTTTTACAACAGACAGTTCAGGTTATTTCTCGTCGAATAGAGTAGGAGGGAAAGGAAGCGATGATATCTATTCATTTAAATACACCAATAAGTATATTGTGGTTGATGGAACGGTTTTATTAACCGAAGATTCAAATAATCCAGCAAAACAAGTAAAAGTATTTTTATTAGATAGCTTAGGAAAAAGAATAGATTCAACCTTAACGGATGATAAAGGCTATTTTGTATTTAGAGATTTGGATGCTGATAAAGTGTATATGGCAGAAGTAGAAAGTGATGATATCGCTTTAAAAAATAAAGCCCGATATTATTTAGCAGATAAAAACAAAAACATAGTGCGCATGACGCATAAAGACGAAAAAAATCAACGCATGTATTTTAGAAATTTACCTACTCAAGCTAATAGTTTACCCGATTTATATGATGAAGACGATTTAAGTTTAGCAGGTAATTTATTATATGGCGAAAGTCCGAGTAAACCCATAGCTAATAAAAAAATAGTGATTAAAAATGCTTATGGGGACGTAGTAGAAACGACAACTACTAATGAATTTGGAGCCTTTGCGTTTAGAAATTTACCTATCAATCAAGATTACTCTATTTATGTTGAAGAAAGTGATTTACCTGCCGACATAAAAGTGATATTAACAAATAAAAAAGGTAAAGAAGTTAAGGTAGTTAAATCAGATGGGAAGGGTAAATTCAAGTTTTCTATTTTGGGGGTTGATAAATCTGCTTTTGATGATTTAAGTGTTGATGATAAAGATTTAATTATGGCTATGGTAGGTTATTTATATGATCAAGATAAAAAAGCAATTCCTAATGCTAAGGTGGTTATTTTTAATAAGAACGAAGTAATTGAAAATATTATTACAGATGAACAAGGTAAGTTTCAATTTAAAAATTTAGGGGCTGATAAGAATTATTTGTTTACTTTAGAGGATTCAGAAAACCGTTTTCAAAGTATAACTAAAATCTACATAGCAGACTCGAAAGGAAGAATATATCGAGAAATTTTAAGGAATACTGAAGGTAAGTTTCAGTTTAATTTATTGGAAGTTGATAAAGCTGCTTTAGGAGATTATTCGGTTAATGATCCATGGCTGGAAGTATTAACCCTAAAAACCAAACAAATGAAAGAAGCCATTACTATTATTGAAAATTTGTATTATGCTTTTGGCGACTATAAAATTGATGCTGCTGGAAGAAATATAATGGATAAAGTATATATGGTTTTAAACTCTGATCCTAAATTAAAAATTGAAATTAGCTCACATACTGATTCGAGAAGTTCTGATGCTTTTAACTTAACTTTATCTCAAAAACGTGCTAAAGAAGTGGTAAATTACTTAATTGCCAAAGGTATTCAAAAAGATAGATTAAGAGCTATTGGTTATGGTGAAACTAAACTATTAAATCAATGTAAAAACGGAGTTGAATGTGCGGAAGAAGAACATGCGCTCAATCGCCGTACTGAATTTAAGATTGTTGAAAAATTTAACTAATTAATCCTTACCTATACAATTTGCACTTTAACCTCCATTTTTCTAATATTCACATATTTTATAATATTTATTAATCGTTATTTTTTAAGGTAAAGCTATCTTTGAAAATAATGAATATTTTCTTTTCTAAATATCAATCAATAGTTTTTTTAATTTTCTGGGCTTTTGGGTTGCAAACTTCATTATTCTCTCAAACATTTTCTGTGAAAGGCAAAGTGATAGATGAACAAGATAATTCGCCTATACCTGGGGTTGTGATTGTTCTTAAAAACGCGTCAGATACAATAAAATCATTAGGTGTACAAACAAATATTGATGGATTATTTGAGTTTAAGGATTTGAATCCCGCTGTCTATCAACTATTAGTTTCATACATTGGTTACAACCCTTTGCGTAAACTATTAGTTATAGAGAGTTCTGATATTCAAATGCCGGTAATTAAATTAACACAAAACGCCAAACAATTAAAAGAAGTAGTTGTTACCGAAACACAGGTAAGAGCTGAACAAAAAGGTGATACTACACAATTTAATGCCGCTGCATATAAAACAAACCCAGATGCTACTACCGAAGATTTGGTGAAAAAAATGCCCGGTGTAACATCGGATGGTAGCACCATTAAAGTAAATGGCGAGGAGGTAAAAAAAGTATTAGTAGATGGAAAACCATTTTTTGGGGATGATCCAATGACTACACTTAAGAATCTTCCGGCAGATATGGTAGATAAGATTCAGGTTTTTGATAAATCTTCAGATCAGGCTCAATTTACTGGCTTTAAAGATGGAGATGAACAAAAAGCTATTAATATTATAACAAAAGGTAATAAAAAACAAGGACAATTTGGTAAGATATATGTGGGTTATGGTACCAATGATAGTTTATCTAAAAATTATTATAATACAGGCTTAGCATATAATTATTTTAATGGGAAACAACGTTTGTCTGTTTTAGGTATGTCAAATAATATTAATATTCAAAATTTTAATGCCGCAGACATAATGGGTGTAATGGGAACTTCCGGAGGTGGACCTGGGAGGGGTGGGATGAGTAATTTTTTAAGTAGCCAGCAAACTGGTAATTCAACAACAACTGCCTTGGGATTAAATTTTTCGGATGAATGGGGAAAGAAAGCAAAGTTTTCTGGGAGCTATTTTTTTAATCAGTCCGATAATCTTAATTCTTCACGTAGTGTTAGGCAATATTATACAAGCGATCATCTCATCTACGATAATGTAAGTATATCTAAAACCAATAATATAAATCATCGCCTTAATTTAAAATTTGAGTATGAATTGGACTCGGCTAATACTATTATTGTCACACCACGTATTACCTACCAAGAATATAAAAACAACCTGAAGAGTAATAATCAAACAAATGCAATTGATGAGTTTTTGAATAGCACAAATAATTTTAATCAGGCAACAAATTTTGGATATAATTTCCAGAACGATTTATTATGGCAACATAAGTTTAGTAAAAAAGGGAGAACTGTATCAATTAACATTAATACACAACTAAATACTAAAGATGCTAATGGAACATATAACTCTACCAGTATATTTAATGATACAGCTGGAACTGTTGTTTCACCATTAAACCAAAATTATGTGAGTAATACCGATGGAAATACGTATGGTGGCAATATTACTTATACTGAGCCATTAGGAAAAAATGCTCAATTAAGTATTAGTTATAAACCTTCTAAAACATTTAATAACACGGATAAGGAAACTTTTCAATTAAACCAAAATACTTATATCAATAATTTAGATACTGGACTTTCTAATAAATACCAAAATACGTATGCTACTCAGAGGGGTGGAGCATCTTACCAATTGAATTATAACAAAATAAAATTTAATGTAGGAGCTGATTTTCAAAATGCAGAATTAAAGGGTCATCAAACTTTCCCCTATCAAGCGAATGTTTATAGAACATTTAATAGTGTGTTGCCCAGCGCTATGTTTAGTTATAAATTATCTAAAGGAAATAGTATTAATATAAGGTATTGGTCTCAAACACAATCACCTTCTGTTTCTCAATTGCAAGATATTTTAGATGTTTCTAATCCATTAATTATAAAATCGGGTAACTTACAATTAAAACAAACTTTTGATAATAATCTGCGTCTTAGAATGGGCTTTGCAAATGCCGCTAAAACAAAGAGTTTCTTTGTGTTTTTGATGGGAACTCAAACGTTTAATTACATCTCTAATGCTACTTATATTTTAAATAACGATACTACCATTCAGCAATATACTTTAAGAAGAGGAAGTCAGTTCATTCAACCAGTTAATTTGGATAATTATTATCAACTCAGAAGTTTCGGGGTTTATTCTTTTCCGGTTACTCCAATTAAAAGTAATATGAGTTTAAATTTTGGATATGCTTATACACATACACCTGCTTTAATAAATAGAGTAGTTAATTTTTCAGATAATAATGCCTATTCGGGAGGAGTTAATTTAAGTAGTAATATTAACGAAGATTTAGACTTTTCAATTTCCTATAATGGAAGTTACAATACACTTGTTAATACTATCCAATCGCAGTCTAACAATAGTTATTACAATCATTCGGCATCCTTACGCCTTAATTATATTATCATGAAACGCGTGGTTATAAATACTGATATCAATCAAATGTCATATATGGGTTTATCTCAAAGTTTTAATCAAAACTTTATATTATGGAATGCCTATATTGGTTATAAGTTGCTTAAAAACAAGTCGCTCGAAGCAAAATTATCAGTATATGATTTGTTAAGTCAAAATAGAAGCGTGAGTCGTAGTTTTACGGATTCTTATACAGAGGATAGTTATACTCAAGTTTTGCAACGTTATTTTATGATAACTTTAACTTATACGTTTAAAAAATTTAAAGCAGGCACTACTACTACACCTCAAGATGAGCATTTTGATAGACATAGAATGATGCCTCCTCCTCCTGGTGGTATGCCTCCACCACCTCATTAATTTTTAATAACTATTGAAATAAATTTTATCGAATAGTTTTGCTGAGAGGCAATTATTGATATTTTTGTTTTCAAATTAATAATATTATGGAAGAAAATACAATTTTATCTGACAGCAATTCATCTTTTAATCCAGAGCCACAAAGACCACAATTTTTAACGGTACTTTGTATATTAAGTTTTATAGGTTGTGCACTTGCCTTTTTTGGTGCTATTTGGGGCTTTTATTCAATTAAGGCTTCGGCGCCAGTATTAGAGAATATGGCAAATATGGAGGGTGACACTTATGGTTTTGTAAGTGGCATGCAAGACACTATGAAAAAAGCACTCGAAAATGCTATTCCTAATTTAATAATTGGTATTGTGTCATCATTAATTTGTTTATATGGTGTTATTGAAATGTGGAAGCTGAAAAAAGTAGGTTTTTTTATGTATTCTGTCGGTGAAATTACACCTGCTATTGCTGGTTTTTTACTTGGTGGCGGTGGATTAATTGGTAGTGCTGGTGCAGTATTTGGTTTGTTGTTTGCTATTGTGTGGATTATACTTTATGCGGTTAATTTTAAACATCTAAAATAATTTTTTAGATAATTTATATGGAAAATTCTTTTTCTCCTGGTAATCAAGAATTTCAAGAGCCTAGAAAGCGATCACAGTTTTTATTAACGTTGTGTGTATTGTCTTTTATCATGTGTGGCATTACTGTTCTTTCTGGTGTGTGGAATATCATACAATCTACTCCAGAAAATATGCAACAGAATATTGAAAATTTAAGAGCGGTAAATCCAGTAATGGCTGATGAACTTGAGAATAATTGGATTGAAATGCAGAGTAATCCTTTTTCGGCTATCATGCCTTATTTATCTATTGTATATACCTTACTTTCTTTCTTAGGTGTTTTAATGATGTGGAATAGAAAGAAAAATGGATTTTATATTTATGCCATTGCCGAAATTTTGCCTTATACTAGTTTTCTCATTTTAGGAAAAAATTCATTAAGTATGGTCAGCGGTGCAAGTAATGCTACTTTTGCTATGATTACTTTAGTAATGATGGTAGCTATAGACGTTGTGTTTGTAGGTCTTTATGCCAAATCGTTGAAAGAAATGGAGTAGTTACTTCGTGTAGTTTCTTGTTCCAAAAATATGACTCCCAATCCTAATCATTGTGGAGCCTTCTTGGATGGCTAGTGTATAATCGCTACTCATACCAAAACTTAAAACAGATAATTCTGGAAATTTTAAACTAAATTGCTTTAAAGATTTAAACTCTTGAATAATTTGATCGGTATTATCGGTGTTACTTGCCATTGCCATAAAACCTTTAATACAAATATGTTTTAATTCTTTTAAAACTTCAGATTGTAGTATCTCTGAGGCTTCGTCAAAACTTAATCCAAACTTTGTTTCTTCTTTAGCTATATAGATTTGCAGTAAACAATTGATGACACGATTATGTTTAATGGCTTGTTTATTTATTTCTTTTAATAAATTTAAACTATCTACACTATGAATCAAGTAAACAAATGATGCGATGTATTTTACCTTATTACTTTGTAAGTGGCCAATAAAATGCCAACGAATATCTTTAGGTAATTGCGTAGCCTTATCAACTAGTTCCTGCACGTAGTTCTCTCCAAAGTCTCTTTGCCCTGCATCGTATGCTTCTAAAATGAGTTGGTTGGGTTTTGTTTTTGAAACAGCTATTAAGGCAACTTCTTTTGGTATCTCTGATATAATTTTCTCTAATTGTTCTTTTATCATAGCAAGTTTTACTTTATTGCTTTAATAATACGATGTTCGATGCAATATTTAAGTAAACCCAAAACACCTTTGGTGTCTGTTTTTCTGAAAATATTTTTTCGGTGTGTCTCCACAGTTCTTTCACTAATAAAAAGCGCTTCGGCTATTTGTGCATTATTGTATTCTTTGGCAATTAGTTCAATAACTTCTATTTCTCTTGCTGATAGATTAATTTCTTTACGTTCGCTAATTTGATTGTCTCTTTCTAATTCTGTTCTTACATCGTTACTAAAAAATGTACCGCCGTTAGCTACCTTATCTATAGCGGTTAGTAATTCTTGTTTACCTGTATTCTTAAGTATATATGCACTCACACCTGCTTTAAGCATATCGCTTATGGTTTCACGTTCTCCAAACATGGATAAAGCTATAACTTTAGTTTCGGGTAAATACTTTTTTACTTGTTTAGTAAGCTCTATGCCATCAATCTCAGGCATATTAATATCGGTAAGTACAATGTCGGGTTTATATGCTTTTATTTGTTCAACTGCTATTTTTGGCGACGTGTTTTCTCCAACTAATGAAAGATGTTTTTCATCACCTAATAACGCTTTTAAGCCATCAATCAGCATTTGGTGGTCATCAACAATATAAAGTTTAAGTAAAGACATTAGTTGGTTTTTATCGCTTAAATTTACACTTTTAAATTTTAATTAAGGAATTAAACACTTCTAATTTGGATAATTTCTTATCTAAAAAGATAAAGAAAATTATAAAAAAGCTCTGGTTACAATGTATAATTATAACCAGAACCTTTCACTAAACCATAATAGGCACCCTAAAGCCATTTTACGATTTCCAAATGTGTAAACCATTTGGCACAACAAAAAAAAATAACAAAATCTTTGTCAAAGTTACTATTTTATGTAGTATATTTGTGCTACAAATCATAGCAATTTAATATTATGAGTAAAATTTTCAGTAATTTAAAGTATTTACGCCTTCAAAAAGGCTTATCTCAAGAGCAATTAGCCGATAATTTAGGGATTACCCGTTCGCGTTTAGGAGCGTATGAAGAAAATCGTAATGAACCCTCTATTGATTTACTTATAAAAATTTCCGATTTTTTTCATATTGCTGTAGATGCCCTTGTAAGAGGTGATTTATCTAAAACAAACCTTGATGGCTTAATGAAAGTTGGTAAAAATCGTATGTTATTTCCGGTGGTTATTGATGAAGATGGTAGAGATGCCGTAGAGTTGGTGCCACTAAAAGCAAGTGCAGGTTATTTACGTGGCTACGCTGATCCAGAATACATGGAACGATTACCTCGTATGAAATTGCCTTTTTTACCTACTGGTAAACATCGTGCTTTTCCAATTAAAGGCGATAGTATGCCTCCAATTAAAGAAGGCTCCTTTGTTGTAGCAAAGTACCTAGATAGATTTGAAGATATAAAAAATGGGCAAACTTATATTGTCGTAACTAAAGATGATGGTATTTCTTATAAGCGCATCTTTAACTTAAATACTAAAAAAGGCTTTTTGGAATGTCATTCAGATAATAAAATGTATCCACCTTTTACAGTGCAATTACGTGACATTTTAGAAATATGGGAATATACTTGCTGTATTAACATGAGTGATTATAAAGAAGAAGAACTAAATGTAGGTAGTATTATGAATATGCTGCGTAGCTTACAGGTAGAAATGGAAACCATTAAAAAGCAAGGAAACAAAAAAGTTTCATAAAGTTACCTAAACAAACGGTAACATAAACCAGCTTCTATAGCCACACCCTTAATAGTGGTGTTATAGGTTTTTGCTTCATTATTATCTTTAATGCCTTTTGGCGAACCACTAGCTAGGTAACTACTAATAATTCCAACAGCGCCTAA
This sequence comes from Bacteroidia bacterium, assembly GCA_020846025.1. GTDB lineage: Bacteria > Bacteroidota > Bacteroidia > B-17B0 > Aurantibacillaceae > UBA4416. The sequence continues at coordinate 17,404 of JADLER010000018.1, forward strand.
GCGTTTAAAGAAATAATAATGCACTTTGGTACCATATCTTAAAATAAGCCCACTCGATTCGTGTTTGTAAAATACATCTTGGTCGTTTCCCTGAATTTTTATAGAAAATAAACCTGAAGATGCAAACACAGACATATCTAATCTCTTATTTACGTACAAATGGTAATTAACATCAAAAGCTAGTTCAGATGTTGTTGCTTTTACGGTTTGATTACTAGTTGAAAAACCATAATATTTGCTTGGGTTTACATTAAAAACGTCATTACCAGTAGATAAACCAATACTCCATTTGTTAGATACGCCGTATTGTATAATCAAGGGGTCTCTCAACCCAGGTTCAAAATTATCACCAATAACTATGGGTGTATTTCCACCTACATCAGTTGTACGATAGTGCCCAAAGGTGGAACCTTCGGAAACGCTAATGGAAAACGAACCCTTACGGAAAGCTTGTGCAAAGGTAACTTGATGTAGTGCGATGATTATCAAACTGGTGAATATGTAATTTGTTTTTTTCATGCTCATTGTTTTTGCTTAATCAAATATATAAAATATAACGACATAAGCAAAATTGTAGTTAAGTTTGTGTTATGTTAATAAAAGACATTATTCTTGAAATTGAGAAAAATCAAAATACTTCTATTCGAAAATCAGTATTAGATATTCACCGCTTGTTAGAGGGTAACAAAAACGAATTTTTGAATCATATTTCTGAAAATGATTACCATTATCTGTTAACTCATTTTGATAAACTTGCGTCTTCACATCCTAAAGAGTACGAAACGGAATCATTTAAGCGCGAATACCAAACGCATTACAACTTGCTTTGCTTTTATTTAAACAAAGTTATTTAATGTTGTTGGATTGTAGAGATTTCAACCATTCAAATGCTTCTTCTTTTGTTGTAAAACTTTTTGTAGGAACACTATTTTTAGTGTACCGGATATAAAAATTAAACAATATTTTTTTTGCTAAATTATCTATTAATACCGCATTGGCCAAAGTATGTAAATGAGCTTCTTTAGTGGTAGTATAAATTCTAGCCTCCTCAGTAACAGCCATAAAACTATAAGTGTTTACAAATACAGGCATTTTTTTTCCTCCTCCCAATTCACCTATAATTTGAGTTGTTTGTTCGATGTGATGTTTATCTATTGCCTCAATACTAGAATCCCATTCAATTTCGATAATACCTTCGCTATTCAGTTTAACTACAACTACGTGTGGTACAACCTTTTCGGCAACAATGGTTATTTGAGAGGCAAATGTCATAATTTGTTTCGAATAATCTAATTTAATTAAAATATCGATAAAACCATAATTATTTTAGTTAAAATTCTAATAATTGTAGATAAGTTTAGTTTTTTTATAAAACTACTTAGTTTAAAATGATAATAGAAAATATGGCTTACTAATCTGATATTATGTTTTACTCATTTAAAGCATAATTTTACCTATTTACGTCGAGTTTTAAA
>JADLER010000019.1 GCA_020846025.1 Bacteroidia bacterium
CAACCCAATTAACAGTTGTAATTGTTACAAAATGGGCCTTGTCATTATCTCGCACTTTGTACTTTGTCGACATATAACAAAAATACAAATTTATAATTATGGCAAATAATATCTTCACGTTGTTAAAGGCACGGATTGGCTTTTGCTCAGCCACCGCTACAAATCCGCGCGAACGGGGTTATTAAAGAAGTAATTGAAGCCTACCTTTTTAAAGCGGCCGTGCAACAGTTACACTAAACAAAAAACCGCAGCTGTTAACTACGGTTCCTTTTATTTATATGGTCACGGACTGCAAGTCCGCGACAACGGGGCATATAACAAAAATACAAATTTATAATTATGGCAAATAATATCTTCACGTTGTTAAATGCACGGATTGGCTTTTGCTCAGCCACCGCTACAAATCCGCGCGAACGGGTAAAGCGGATGCGGGGCGTGCTGTAAGTTCTGTAATAAAACAAGTTACCGAACTTGTTGAAGCTGCTGCCGAGGGTTCTAAATTAACTAAAGCGGATTCGGGATTTAATTAATTTGTTCCACAATAAAAAAACCGTAGCGGATTAGCTACGGTTTTTTTGTTCAACTATCTAATTATTCATTAACCTATCTTCACAATATTTTTTAATCTTGATTGTTTCAGAATTATTATTAAATCTATAATTAAAAAGAGTTTTCTCACTTGGAAAATATGTTTTCCAAAAATAAAATGCTTTCTCTTTATCATTAATATACCATAGAGATATTATTATATCAGGTATAATCGCAGGACTAATTTTAAAGCTATTTTTTTTAGCTAATTCAAAATACTTTAAAAAATAAGTAGATGCCTTATAATAGTTCTTTCTATAATACATTGTCTGACCTATTGTATAATTCAAAAAAACATTAATACTATCTATTTTTAAAGCCTCTGTGAAATTCAAATCAGCATTTAATGTATCATTATTCCCTTCATACAATAATGCTATAAACCGATGAGTTTCCAGATTACTATATTTTGTTAATGTTTTTTTTGCTAAAGAAATACCATCATTAAAATACTCCCTTCTAAGTAAGTAGGCAATTTTCAAATTATAAAAGTGGATATTATTTGTATCAATAGATATTAATTCATCGTATAATCTTATAATCTTTTCTTGTTTTTTTTCATAAAAACAATATTCCATTTGATACGCATAATACTTTATTGCACTTGTGTCTTTTGGGAATTTATTATAAAACTTTCTGCTAACTCTATATGCTTTCTTTATCTTATTTTCCTTTTTATAATTTTCAATTTCAGTAATATAAGCCTCTTTCTCTTGTGCAAATAAAGCATTGCACATTACTATTAATATAAATATAATTTTTAACATAACTATTTCCTGCCTCTTATTTTAACTTTTAAATAAAATGCGCCTGGTGAGCCACCATCTTGATTAGTTACAGTTACTTTAATAGCACGTCTATTTATATTTATATTATTGAAATTTATAACCCTATTAACAGTAATACCTTCACCAAATGGCATAGTAGTAGGAGGTAAAATAACAGTAGAACCTTGTGTAATTGTGACTACATCACCGCCACTTACAGGGTCACCTGTGTCATTATTTGATGAGAATTTTAATATAATTCTACCTCTTGAATAAGACCTCTTGGTAGTAACTTCCTGCGGACTAGTTGTTTCTCCAGCACCTTCGCCAACTCCAAAATCTTTTTTAGTTTCTCTTAAATCATTTCCAAATTTTGAACTGAAATGATTTTGTGAAGGACTAGGGTCATTTGGGTCGTAATTAGGGTCTGCATTTACCATTGAATTCGACGCAGCCAATAAATCATTCGTATGTCCTTTATTAAATTTGTAATGATAAAATTGGTCAATATTATCTATTTTATGGCTACGTTGAAAATCAACATTTTGTCTAAATTGACTATTCTTACCACTAAATGCATAAGTAGCCCAAAATTTTATTTTTTGAAATACATTACCATGAACTTTTACTACATCACCATTAGGGTCAACATTTAAAATAGGATTATTATTAAAACAAGAGTAATCACTTATACCTGGCACAGGAACAGGATCCATATTCCATCTTCTGCCTAATCTACTATCATACTCCCAATACTCTGCTGTATAAATACCTTGTGCGATTTCATCGTCTTTCTCCTGTCCATTAGAACCACCGTAGCGATAAGCATTTCGATTAAAGGTACGTCCGGGCATCGCTTGATGATGACTATAATAATCCGTTGCACTAATAATATCAGGAAGATAGTAATCAACAATGTTATCACTGTTATTATCTACTGCAAGTTTCCTATCAGACACCACAGTTAAAACATTCCCTAAATGGTTACATAATTTATATGAATTAATTCTTTTCACTAAGTAAATATAAAAAAAACGCTCCAAATTTTTAAAAAACTTGGAGCGTTTAAACAACGTTATTGTTACTTATTTTTTCTTATCAAAATCAACCACAATTGGTGTTGAGATACATAATGACGAGTAAGTACCAATAATACGACCAATTAATAAAGCAAATATAAATCCTCTAATACTTTCTCCACCAAAGATGAAGATAACAATTAACACAAAAAATACCGTTAATGATGTTAAAATAGTACGACTTAATGTGCTATTTAATGCGTAATTAATTAAAGTATTATGCTCTTCTTCAGTTTCATCAGCTTTGCTATCTTCGGCAAGGCGTTCACGAATACGGTCAAATACTACCACAGTTTCTGTCATTGTATAACCCATTACAGTTAATATTGCAGCAATAAAATCTTGTCCAATTTCTAATGAAAAAGGCACTACACCTTCTAAAATAGTGTAAAAAGATAAAACAATTAACACGTCGTGGAATAAGGCTACTACGGCACCTAAACCATATTGCCATTTTTTAAATCGTACAACAATGTATATAAACATCACTAAGCACGAAAATAAAATAGCAGCATAAGCACCATATAAAATGTCGGTGGCAATGGTTGGCCCTACCTTTTGTTGACTTACCAAATCATGTTTTACTTGCAAGGTATTTAAACCATCGTTTAAGGCTTTTTCTACCTCAGTATCTACAGTTGGAGAGTTATCACTTACACGGTACGAAGTAGTAATTTTCATTTGATGGCTACCTCCTACTGTTTTTACTTCTAACGAAGCATCTTTAAAAGCATCTTTTAAAGCATGTTTCACATCTTCAGTATTCATTTCTTTATCAAAACGAACCATATAGGTACGTCCACCTTTAAAATCAACACCTAATTTTAATCCACCATTTACAAAATACATAATTGTACCAGCAAAAATAATTACTGACGAAATGGTATAATATAATTTACGACGTCCTACAAAATTAATAGCTACATCTTTGAATGAGTTGCGAGTTGCATTATTATCAAATGGTATCTCCATTTTGCGGCTCAACATCCAATCAAAAATTAAACGTGTAATTAAAATAGCCGAGAATAATGAAGCACCAATACCAATTAATAAAGTAGTAGCAAAGCCTTGCACAGGCCCCGAACCAAATACCATTAAGATGATAGCCAAAATAGCCAAGGTAACGTTTGAGTCGATAATAGAACTCATAGCGTGCTTAAAGCCTTCTTTTATAGCATGTGCGGTTGCTTTGCCTTGTGCTAACTCTTCACGCACCCTTTCAAAAATTAAGATGTTGGCATCTACTGCCAAACCAATGGTTAACACAATACCTGCAATACCTGGTAAGGTAAGTACTGCATTCATAGAACTTAAAATACCCATAATAAAAAACATATTGGCTACCAATGCCACATTGGCTACCATACCTGCTTTGTTATAGTACATATACATAAATACTAAAATAACAAGTAAAGCTACCATCGTACTTGTTAAACCAGAGTCAATAGCCTCTTGCCCTAATGTAGGACCTACCACGCTTTCTTCAACAATACGAGCAGGCGCAGGTAATTTACCAGCACTCAATACAGCGGCTAATGCCTCAGCTTCTTCTACAGTAAAGTTACCCGTAATTTGGGAGTTACCGCCTTTAATTTCGCCATTTACAGTAGGTGCCGAATAAACCATGTTATCCATTACTACAGCAATTGAACGGCCTTTTTTATCGCCTTGTGGTGCGTTTTCTCTTGTAAGCTTAGCCCATTTTTGAGCTGCTTCACCAGTCATACTCATGCTAATATATGGATGTCCGCCACTTTGCGCATCAAAATCTTTTCTAGCATCAGTAATGATATCGCCATACATTGCCGCTTTACCATTGCGATCGGTTACTTTTATAGCATATAATTCATAATACACACCTATCACATCACCCGATTCGTTTTTAACTTCTTCGGGTTTAGCGCCCCACATAAATTTAAGTTTTTTAGGTAAAAATGATTTTAAGGCAGGATTTTTTAGTAATTCATTTGCTTTTGCAGTATCTTCTTTGCTATATGCACGGGCAACAACCGGACCAGGTAAAAATTGCTCTGGCTGTTGAGTTTGTTGGTTATACGATACATTTGCTTTTAAAGGACTAGGTGTGTTACCCACATATATTAATGGGAAACGCATATTGAATGAATCTAAAGCAGTTAATTTTACTTTGTTATCTACTGCTTTAGTAGCTAATGAATCACTTGTTTTATTTAAGCTATCAACTACTGCCGAAGCTACTTTATTTGTATCCGCAGGTGTAGTTGTTTTAGTAGAATCGGTAGCTACTGTATTGGTTGTATCTGATTTAAAATCAAAATTAGGATATAATGCCTTTGATAATTTAGTATTTGCTTCAATTAATAAATTACCTAACTCGGTATTATCGTATGTTTCCCAAAACTCTAAATTAGCAGTACCTTGTAATAATTCACGTACACGCTCTTTATCTTTTACTCCGGGCAATTCAACTAAAATACGTCCGCTATTGCCCAATTTTTGAATATTAGGTTGTGCAACCCCAAAACGGTCGATACGAGAGCGGAAAGTTTTCTCTGAATTAGAAATAGATTCATCTACTTTTTCGCGAATAAATTTAATAACGTCTTCGTTTGATGCGTTGTAATCAATTTTACCTTTTAATTCAATAGTTTGAAACAAAGGTGCTAAACGACCATTGGGTGCATTTTCTTTATACTTTTTAGCAAATAAAGTAAGATAATCATCGTTATTGCCAACACCCAAGCTGTTTTGAGCGTCTTCTAATGATTTTTTAAATAATGGATCTTGATTATCATTCGACATGTTTTTTACAATGTCTTTTACAGATATTTCAAGTGTTACGTTCATACCACCACGTAAGTCTAAGCCTAGGTTAATTTCACGACGCTTACACTCATCGTAAGTATAACTCGCAACTAATAAGTCATACACTGGTTGGTTTTTTACCGAATCTAAATAGCGATCGGCCAATTTTTCTTTTAAAGAATCTAAATAAAACGATTCTTTTGTAGCATCGCCATTAGCGTATTTTTTGGCGTTGGCTTGCACCGTAGCTGATTCTAACAAGCTAGTGGCATAATTGTTAGCATCTGATTCTACTCCACGAGTAACCCATGTAAATGATAAATAAAAAATACAGGCTAAGGCTAATAAAATAGCAAAAATCTTAATGGCACCTTTGTTTTGCATAAAATGGTCTTTTCAATAAAATTAAGGGTGCAAATATAATGTAACGCTACATATAAAACAAATAAATTTAATATTGATAATTAAGTAGTTAGCTATTTTTTCACTTAATTAATTCGTATTTTTGAGCCTATGACAAGATGTGAACTTATTATAAGCTTTTTAATTTGGGGAATAGTTTTACAGGCTCAAAACCTAGTTTACCGAGATACAACCCCAAGTGTTTTTGAAAATGGTGTAAAACTAAAAATGCCTTGGGCAGGTGGAATCAATTTTGCTTCATTCACATCTATTGATTTAAACGCCGATGGAAAATTAGACCTTGCCACCTTTGATAAAATAAGTGGTTCGGGTGGAAAACTAAGAACATACTTAAATGTGGGCGGTGTAGGCGAAGCTAAATACTTACATAGTTTTACCTATCAGGAAGATTTTCCAACTGTTACTGATTGGGCACTTTTTTTTGATTATAATTTTGATGGTAAAGCTGATTTGTTTACTTACACAACAGGTGGAATAAAAGTTTTTAAAAACACATCAAGTGGTGCTACACTTTCGTTTCAATTAGAAAAATCTTTATTAAGAAGCAATTATAACCCAGGTGGCCCTACTCCTAATTATAGCAACATACCTGTTATAACCGTTGGCATACCTGGCATAGCTGATTTAGATAATGATGGCGACTTAGATATTTTAACCTTTTCGTACACAGGTGTAAGAGTTGAATTTCATAAAAACATGAGTCAAGAAAAATATGGAGTATCAGATAGTCTTGTATTTGATATGGTAGATAATTGCTGGGGCGATTTTCAAGAAAGTTCTTGTATGGTAGATTTAAACATGTGCCCATTTATGAAACAATACCAACAAGCTATTGAGACAAATCCCAATAAAGTACTACATGCAGGTTCGTGTATTATGTGCTTTGATAGAGATGGCGATGGTGACCAAGAATTATTATTAGGTGATGTATCTTGTAATCATCCTATTTTTGTATCAAATGAGGGTAGTGCTAGTAATGCACATATAGGCGACACAACAGCACTATTTCCTAATTACCCAAACAAAGCCTCAACCAATGTCATTCGTTTTAATACATTTCCTTGTTCGTATCATTTAGATATTAATAATGATGGTGCTAAAGATTTAATTGTAACACCTAACTCCATATCGGGTGCCGAAAATTATCAAAGTGTTTGGTATTACCAAAACACTTCAACTACACCCACAGTTAATTTTGTTTATCAGCAAAATAATTTTTTACAAGATAATATGATTGAATTAGGCGAAGGTGCTTACCCTGTTATATTTGATGCCGACTCCGATGGAAAAAATGATTTAATAGTTGGTAACCTTGGTTATTTTACAGTAAATACTAATAAATCTAAATTAGCTTATTATAGAAATATTGGCACAAATGCGTCACCATCATTTTCATTAATTACTCGTGATTATCAAAACCTGTCGAGCTACAATATTTTTTCAATGGCTCCTACATTTGGCGACTTAGATGGCGATGGCGATAAAGATTTAATAATTGGAAGCAATAATGGACGAGTACATTATTTTGAAAACACGGCTGGTGCCGGTAACGCCGCAGTATATAGTAACTACACTGCCAACTACCAAAACATATTAGGTAACAATTTAGTTTATCCGCAGTTGTTTGACGTGGATAATAATGGTACATTGGATTTACTATTAGGCTCTTTAAATGGCAAACTAACTTATTACCAAAACATAGGAACTACAACAGTTCCTAATTTCACGTTGGTAACTAATAGTTTTGGAAATGTAGATGTGCGACAATTAAGTATTGGAGCAACAACAGGCTATAGCACACCCTATATGTATAGAGATGCAGGTGTAACTAAATTATTAGTAGGATGTGAAGTAGGAAGTATTTATTTATACGATAACATTGATGGGAATTTGAATGGTACATTTCAAAAGGTGGATACAATGTTGTTTGGCATTAACGAAGGAACACGCAGTGCACCTTGTTACGAAGATATTACGAGCGATGGTAAACGTGATTTATTAGTAGGAAACTATTCAGGTGGAATTGCTTTTTTTAATTCTACTAATGTAAGTATGGTAAATGTTAAAGAAATATTTTACGAAAATGAAGTCATAGTTTTTCCTAATCCAACTAGCCAAACTCTTAACATTTCTATAAGCAATCATCAAATAGAAACACTTAAAATTTCTTGTGTGGATATGTTAGGGAAAAACCTTAAGCAATGGGAAAGTCAACAAAAAAATATCACACTAGATGTTTCCTCTTTTAATAAAGGCATCTATTTTATATTAATCAGTAACCCAACAGGAGTTACCATTCGTAAAAAAATAATTATTGAATAATTTAACCCAAATTATGTATTAGCAATTCTATTACGAGCTAAAATCTCTGCAAAATATGAAGCTTCGCAACTTTTTCTCTTTCACCGTAGCAGTGGCTACGCTTCACTCGTAAAAGTTCATATTTTATTGGGCTTTTAACTCTCACTACTAATTTCTAATGCATAATCTGGGTTTAAAGTTCTAATCCTGCGTTTAAGGCGTCTCTTAAAATAGTAAAGCCTTCTACTCCAATTGACAATCTTACTAATGAATTAGTAATTCCGCGTACACATCTATCTTCTTCGGGAATTACGGAGTGAGTCATACTAGCCGGATGTTCAATATAACTTATTACTGATCCTAAACTAACTGCTAATTCCATAGGAGTATCAGGGCGAGCAAAATAGTTCATCAATTTAACTCCAGCATCAAATCCACCTTTTACCTCAAATGAAATCATCCCACCTCCATTACGCATTTGTTTTTTACATAACTGATGATGTGGATGACTTGGTAATCCCGGATACCAAACTTTTTCTATTTTTGGATGGCTTTCTAAGAACTCTGCAATCTGCAACGCAGTTCTACATTGATGTTCCATACGTACACCCATTTCTTGAATAGTTAAACTATTTAACCAACTATCAAATGGTGAAGGTGTAGGGCCAAAATCTTTATACACCGGAAATACTTCTTTACTAAAAAATTCAAACGGGCCAAGTGCTGCACCAGCAATAGAAGTAGAATGTCCGCTTACATATTTAGTTAATGAATGAATAACCACATCTGCCCCCAATCTAAAAGGTTGTTGTAAATAAGGCGAACAAAATGTATTATCTACAATTAACATAGCTTCATGTTGTTCGGTATATTTTGATATAGTTTCTATATCACAAAGTTGCAAAGTTGGGTTATCAGGCGATTCGATTAACACCGCACACACATGAGGATATGCCTCTAAAGTACTTTTTACATTTTCAGGATTCGTAGCATCTACAAAATAAATATCAATTCCAAAACGTTTTTGCAAAAAGCGCATTAATGAATCTGTACAACCATACACATTACCAACGATAATACCATCGCCAGGTTGTACAAAACCCATAATAATTGTGGAAATTGCCGCCATACCCGATGAAAAAACCAAAGACGCAATAGTTGGATTTTTTTCATCGTGTTTTAAAGCTGTTTCAATAATATGTTGACACTCTAATTGAAATAATACTTTCTCTAAATATTCGGTATTAGGATTTCCTAAGCGTGTGTATATACGCGCATACGGTTTTTCACCTGAAGGAGAATTACCTATAAATCTTGACGCGCCATCTGCTACATCTTTAAACTTAAATGTTGATTTTTGATGAATATTTGGTAATCCAGTACCAGCACAAATGGCGTTAAACTTATCTGTATTGAGTTGTTTTTCGGTGGTGGTGGCATAACTATGTTTTTTTTCTATCCACTCTTTCCACCAATAAAATCTTCCTTTCATGGCTCGATGATTTAATAAATTAGTACTTAACAACCCATCTTACTTTATCCACACTCCTTGCTTATTAATAATAGGAATCGTGGTAAAATTAGAAGGAATAATTGTTTCGGGTAAAAATACAAATTTTTTATCTAGGAGTTTGTTTTCAATCGTAAAACTCACCCAGTACTCATTATTTAAGCCAAAAACTTCTTTCGTTATAGGCTCAATAATCATATAATCATGTTGCTTGATTACTTCAAAATAATGCCTTAAAACACTGGTTTTACGCGCTTGTTCGTTAATAACACCATAACCAGAAGAAGATACCAAAACATTTTTTATTTCTACTGACTTTAAATTTATCAGATATACATTGTATTCATCTAAGCCATCAACTTCTTGTACAACAGCTACCGCAATATCTTCAACCTCAGGAAATACAATATCTTTAATCATTATATCAATTTTATTAAGTAGTTTTCTTTTTTTCCTTTACTTACTAATAAATATTTCTCGCCTGTAAAATGCGAAAGATTAATTAACGTATTTACATCGGTCGTTTTTTGTTTATTTAAACTTACCGCATTGGCAACTACCATTTCTCTTGCTTTTCCTTTTCCTGTAAATACTGGGGCTTTTTCTACTAATAAATCAATCATATTAATTCCACTTGCAACATCCGTTTTACTTAACTCAAAAGTATCAATACCACCCAACATGCGCTCAAAGCTATTTACATCTAACTTAGAAACATCTTCAGCCTTTGATTTAAAAAGAAATTCAGAAGTTTCAATTGCTTGTAGATAATCGGCTTCACTATGTACTCTAATTGTAATGTCTTTAGCTAATGCTTTTTGTAAATGTCTTTCGTGAGGTGCTGCTTGTTGTTTGGTTTCTAATTCTTCAATCTCTTGTTTATTAAGCAAAGTAAAAATTCTAATATAAGATTTTGAATCTTCATCACTCACATTTAACCAAAACTGATAAAATTTATAGGGTGATGTTTTCTCTCTATCCAACCACACATTACCTCCTTCAGTTTTACCAAATTTTGTTCCATCCGATTTTTTAATGAGTTGTGTAGTAAGTGCAAAGGCCTCGCCACTTGCTTTGCGTCTAATAAACTCGGTACCCGTTGTAATATTTCCCCATTGGTCGCTACCTCCCATTTGCAATTTGCAGTTTTTCTCTTTCCATAAATGGTAAAAATCATATCCTTGAATAAGTTGGTAACTAAACTCTGTAAACGACATTCCTGTTTCGCCTGTAATACGATTTTTCACGGAGTCTTTAGCCATCATATAATTTACAGTAATGTGTTTTCCAGCATCACGAATAAAATCTAAAAAGGAAAAGTTTTTAAACCAATCGTAGTTATTGACTAATTCGGCACTATTAGCACCGCAATCAAAATCTAAGAAATGACTTAATTGTTTTTTAATTCCCTCTATATTTTTATTTAACGTATCGCTATCTAACAAATTTCGTTCAGCAGATTTTCCACTTGGATCACCTACCATACCAGTTGCACCACCCACAAGAGCCAAAGGTTTATGTCCTGCCAACTGAAAACGAAGTAAGGTCATAATTTGTGCTAAACTACCTACATGTAAACTATCAGCTGTTGGATCAAAGCCTATATAACCAGTTGCCATTCCTTTTGCCAACTCTTCTTCGGTGCCTGGCATCATATCATGCAAAATACCGCGCCATTTTAATTCTTCTATAAAATTTGGTTTCATTACTAGAAATAAAAAATCAATTTAAGGTTCAAAGATAATAAATAATGTGGGCTTAAATCTATATTTAAAATCAATCGAGAGGTATCGTAGTAGTGAAAAAATCCTAAAACCGCATAATAAAGCTACTTAAAGAGGGCAAAGAGCGAACATCAAATGAATAAATAGATGAGTAAAATTTCTTATCTTTGCCAGATGTTATTTGAAGGCAAAACAGTTTCATTTTATACACTTGGCTGCAAATTAAATTTTTCAGAAACCTCAACCATTGCTCGTACAATGCAAGAGAATGGTTTTAGAAAAGTAAATTTTGAGGACGGAGCTGATGTTTGTGTTATTAACACGTGCTCTGTTACCGAAAGTGCCGACAAAGAATGTAAACAAATAGTAAAAACAGCCCTCAATAAAAATCCTGAAACATTTATTGCAGTTATTGGTTGTTATGCACAACTAAAACCCGATGAAATTTCAAATATAGATGGTGTAGATGTTGTTTTAGGGGCGTCCGAAAAATTTAAGTTATTAAACTATATACACCTGTCAGGAAAAAACACACATGCTAAGATTCATAATTGTGACATTACCGACGTTAATACGTTTATAGGTTCATTTTCGGTTGGTGATCGCACCCGTTCCTTTTTAAAAGTACAAGATGGTTGTGATTATAACTGTACTTTTTGCACAATTCCATTAGCGCGTGGGAAAAGCAGAAGTGATACTATTGAAAATGTAGTAGCTAACGCTAAAAAAATTGCAGCATCTGGTGTAAAGGAAATTGTATTAACCGGTATTAATCTAGGTGATTTTGGTTATGGAATTGAGCTTGATAAACTCACTAAAAAAAGAAAAGAATACACGTTTTTAGATTTAATAAAAGCTCTTGATGAAGTAGAAGGTGTTGAACGGTTTAGAATTTCATCGATTGAACCTAATTTACTTAAAGATGATATCATTGATTTTGTAGCAACCTCCAAACGATTTGCACCTCATTTTCATATTCCGCTACAAAGCGGTAACAACGAGGTATTAGGCAAGATGAAACGTCGCTACCAAAGAGAATTATATGAAAACAGAGTAGCTAAAATAAAAGAAAAAATACCTCACTGTTGCATTGGAGTTGATGTGATTGTGGGTTTTCCTGGTGAAACCGAGGCTCATTTTATCGACACCTATAATTTCATCAATCAATTAGATGTTTCATATTTACATGTTTTTACTTACAGCGAACGTGATAATACCGAAGCAGTAGAAATGAGCGGAAATGTAGTTTATGCTGAAAGAAAAAAAAGAAACAAAATGCTTCGAATTTTATCTGCAAAAAAACTGAGAGCATTTTATGAGAACAATTTAAATAAAATATTTACTGTATTATTTGAACATGAAAACAAACATGATATGATGTATGGATTTACCGAAAACTATATTCGTGTAGCATTACCTTATGATGAAGACATCATTAACACCCCTATTTGCATTAGAACAAAAGCACTTACCGAAGATGCCTTTGTTAGTGGCGAGCTACAACAGGATAAAGTGATACAACATGAATAAAGATGCAAACGTCTTATTTTGTTTGATTATTTTTGAGTTAATATAATCCTAATATTTATTAGACACTTGTAAGGCTTCAAATTTAGTAAAATAACCACTTTTACTTAATATTGCTTAAGTAAATGCTAGAGTTATTAATTCAATCATTTAAAGGAAAGTTTTTTTATTTTCAATTTCAAAATTGTATATCCAAGACTAAGCATCAAAAGTAATTAGTTATTAATTACTACTTTCTTAACAATTGTTCCATTCTTAGAACTCAATTCTACCCAGTATATACCACTAGCTAAATGAGCAATATTAATTTCCATTTTGTCATTTTCCATTTTAAATACTTTTACAATTTTACCTAATGAATTATATAATGTTATAGTTCTGTTTGTTTTCTCATTACTTGACTTAAATTCAATTGTGAAATTTTGGCTTGTAGGATTAGGAAAAATTTCATAATCATTTATAATATTTTTATGTTCATCAATTGTTGTAAGGTTAAAACTAACACAATTAGAAGTTAAGTTACAATTTCCATTACTTAATAACACACTGTAGTTACCAGAAACAGTAGGATAAAAATCTTTATTAGTTTCCCCAATTATGATTTGAGAGTTGTTGCAATCATACCACTGATAATTTGCGTATTGTTCAATTGCACTTAAAAAATTTCCATTATCTGAAATGGAGTTATTTAAAAAATTACAATTTCCATAACGTGCATAATATGCTCCTGGTCCAGTTGTTGTTGTAAACAATTGATTTTGGCTAGCAACTTCTCTACTATAAATAATTGTATTACTTGCATTAATACAGGTATAAATATTTGCATTATTATCAATTGCAATTCCAACTGCATCATCATTGGATGATGAGCCCACTTTTATACCCCAATTAAAATAACCATTTTCATTATATGAAGCTAAGTATGTATCAGTTGTACTAAACTCACCAGTTAAATTTAAAGTGCCCGCAGTACCATCAACATCTAAATCCATTTTATAACCTCCCAAAATAAACATGTTGTTTATACTATCTAATACAATTTGTTTTGGAGCATCTGCAAATGAATTAGCAACTCTGCGCATCCAATTTAGTTCTAGATTGGTGTTATATTGGGCAAGGAAACAATCTCCGCCGCCACCGTAGGGTGTAAGACTAGTTGTAGTGCCATTGTAATTAAAATTATTATTTGCAGTATTATAAGTTCCAACAATATTTAACTTCCCATTGTTATCTGCTAACATATCAATTATTTTAATCGTGTTATCTGAAATAATACCCATCCCAACAATAGGATTATAATTAGCGTCAAGCTTAGTTACATAACTGCTTGAAATTCCCATATAAGGGTCACCTATATATAAATCATTATTTACACCAGGGGCAATGTCTCGTGTTGATGTAAAATCTCCAGAAACGAAAACATTATTATTATCATCTAAACAAATTTGATTCACAGTAACATTATCATCCATTCCAATACCATCAACATAATTACCATTACTGTTGTACTTAGCTATAAAGCCATAATAGGTATCTAAATAATTAACTCCGGCACCTGGATTAAAATCTATATTATCTTGAACATATCCAACACAGTGTATGTTATTGCTTTCATCAATATAAGTATCAGTAAAATAATTTTTAGAGCCTTCACCGAAACTATTAAACCAAGCAAAAGTACCATCACTATTATATTTTAACATAAACATATCAGAGTTTGGAGAAGAATTAGCATTTGAATACACATCATTTACAACTCCAGATGCGTCAACATCAAATATACCAACAAAACCTCCGGAAATAATTACCGCACCACTAGTATCAGTATTTACATTTTTCACATCAAATGTACCTGATTCGCCAGGCATTGGCTCTATCCACTTTGCCCATAATAAATTTCCAAGTGGGTTATATTTTAAAATATATAAGCCATTAATTACATTTGGCGGAGTTACAGTTGTAGGTCCAGGATCTAAGTCAATTAGAGGTAATTGATATCCTACCAAATATGAATTTCCGTTTTTATCTACAGTAAATGCTTTTACATTTAAAGTAGAAAGTTGATTTCCCCAAATATTGGAAGGTAAAGTTGATGAAGATTCATTGAAAGTAACTTGAATACAATTTGTAGTGTCTGTACAACCTTGTTTCGTTAATATCGCAGCATAATCAGCGCTTGAGTTAACTGAGAAATCTTTTGCAGTAGCGCCGTTAATAATTGAACTTGTTGTACAATTATACCATTGGTAATTTATAAATGTTTCTGCTGATGAAAGCACATAATTACTTAAAGTTACATTATCATTTAATGGAACAACCGTTAAATTTAATGTAATAATACTATCACAAGCTAAAATATTTAAAAGTGTATCAGTATAAACACCACTTGTATTTAATATATTTCCATTAAAATTGTATGATTGTGTAGAACAAATTGTTTCGTTAATTATAACATGATGTGGAATAACATTTAAATTTAAACTTACTATACTATCGCAGCCACCAACTGAATTATAGATTAGAGGATACACTCCAGAAGTATTAAATGTTTGCGTTCCAATTACTAAGGTGTCATCATAACATATTGTTTGGTAAATTGTATCAACATTACCAATTTCACAATTCAAATTATACCTTACAACAAAGTTCATATTTGTAGGTTGGTTTTCTATATATGTACCGTTTGATTCCATATCAAAATCAATTGTTTGGTTGGCTCCATATTCACCAAAAAAGTCCATTTTATTAGTTATACTGTTATATTGCATATAATTTTCATAACCATTTAATGAATTAATAGTTCCAATTGCAAGCAATGAGTCGTTTGGCGAATATTTAGCAATAAAACTACCAAAGCCTGTAACCGTATATGTACCAGCTACACTTGGGTCAAAATCGGATACATTAGAACTTAAATCATACAGCCCCTGTACAATAACATTATCATTTACATCTGCAAAAATTGAATAAATCCCAGAGAATGTTGTTGGGGTATTACCGTGTGTAAATGCAGAAATAAAACCCATATTTTGATTGTATTTTGCAACAAAAAAATCTGGAGTTGATGGGCCCGCAGATAAGTATGTATTACCAGCGCCAAAATCAAAATCCGGTGTTCCGCCAAAATCGCCCGCTAACAATAAATTATTTTGAGAATCAAAATTAAGAGTTGCAAACCTTGAACCTGTTAAAACATTTGCAAACTGAAATTGATAATTGGCATCAAACTTTGCAATACATCCAGTATTAAGTCCACCAGTCCCTACTACATTATTAACTGTCGTAGAAGGGTCTATATCAACAGTGTATTGATATATTTGTCCTAAAATCCAGATGTTACCAATTCCATCTGTTTTTATACGAGAAAATTCAAACATATTACTTCCAATAGGAGCACGGTCGTTTGCGCCCTCAAAATCAGCAGCCGAAACAAAATTTCCATTCAAATCGTACTTAACTATTGCAAATGTTTTCCGATTTAGTGTTGTTGTAGTATCATAAAGTAAATAGGTTGTACCTATTGCAGGATCTACATCCACCGTACCATCAAAAAAACCAGCAACAAGTAATTGTTGATTTGTTTGATCGAGTGTGATAAACTCCGCGTGATTTATTGCAAAGGATTCTCCAGGAACTGAAATATCCGTTTGAAAAGCCCATATTAATTGTCCATTTGTTGAATATTTTGCTATAAAATTCCCATTTGTTGTTAAATTGTACGTGCTTCCTAGAGGATTTATATTTGTTGTATTTGTGGTAGTACCAAATACATAAATATTTCCTGATACATCAACGGTAACGTTATGATAAAAATCATCTGTGTTTGAACTCAAAATTATTTTCCAAACTAAATTTCCTGAAGCACCATACTTAGCTAAATAAGCGTCAGCAGTTGGAGTACCAAAACCATTATCAGTACTGCTTGCTATAGTGGTAGCAGATGTTATATCCAAATCTTTAGTACCGGCAAATGAACCGCATAAATAAAAATTCCCAAAATTATCATTTGCCACTTGCTTAACATCAACATTATGCGAGTATTCCCATAAAAGGGAAGGTGTTTGTATTTGTGAAAATAGTTTTGTTGATAACAATATGTAACAACAATATAATATTAGTTTTTTCATCTTTTGTATATTTAAATCAAATTTATTGAAAATACCAAATTATTCCAAACTGCATCACTCATTTCCTTATTTTAAATTGGTTGATAAATCTTAGTTTAGAAATAAGTTGTGG
>JADLER010000020.1 GCA_020846025.1 Bacteroidia bacterium
ATATTATAAATCATAGATTTTCAGAGAAAAGAATTAATAGAAAATTCAAATAGCATTTAAAACTTCTTCTATGCTCGAAAAAATAATTCAGAATAACCTTACCTTATCCATCATTATCAGAAAAGATTATCAAAAACAAGGGATAGAATTTTTTACAAATGATGAGGACTCGCAGCAATTGGGCTATATGAACCGTCCAAAAGATTATGTAATTCCACCACATCGGCATAATTTGGTAAAAAGAGATGTGCATCTTACTCAAGAAGTATTATTCATTAAATCTGGTAAAGTGAGAGTTGATTTCTTCGACAATCAACAACTCTATATTAAAAGCACTATACTCTACCCAGGTGATGTTATTTTACTTTCAGATGGTGGGCATGGTTTTAAAATGTTAGAAGAAAGTGAGATGATAGAAGTAAAACAAGGACCCTATTGTGGAGAGCAAGATAAAGTGCGGTTTGATGCTATTAATGATAATGATGTAAAGTTTTAAAACTAAATGAGTAATTTTAATAAATACAGTCGCTATTACGATTTGTTGTATAAAGACAAAAACTATACTTCTGAGGCTGAGTATGTTTTAAATCTTGCTAAAAACTACAATAAGGAGTGCAACAAATTTTTAGAATTAGGCTGTGGCACGGGTAATCATGCTGCTGTTTTATGCAATAAGGGTTTTTCTGTTGTAGGCTTAGAAAGAAGTGAGGAAATGGTAGCGTTGGCTAAGCAAAAAAATATTTCCAATTTTAATCCTCAGGTTGCAGATATTACCAATTTTAACATCAACGAAAAGTTTGATGTAGCCTTGTCCTTATTTCATGTAATCAGTTATTTAACAGATAATGAACAATTAATTAACTGCTTTAATACAGTGCATCAACACTTAAACATCAATGGTATTTTTATTTTTGATGTGTGGTACAGCCCTGCTGTGTATATACAAAAACCAGAAACCAGAGTGAAAAGAATTAGTGATGAGCAGATTGATGTTACAAGGATTGCAGAATCAACAATCCATTATAACAAAAATGTAGTAGATGTAAACTATACCATTTTTATTCAAGATAAAGCAACTAAAATTACAGAAGTACATCACGAAACACATCCAATGCGTCATTTTTCAATCAATGAAATAAAAATGCTGGCAGATTTTATAGGGTTTGATTTTGTAAAAGCTGAAGAATTTTTAACGGCTAATAAAACCTCAGAAAATACTTGGGGAGTTTGCATGGTTCTAAGAAAGAAATAGGTTAAGGTAAAGTGATAAATTTAAGTAAATAATGAAATATGTTACTTTTGAGGATATGAATGTATGGAAAAATGCCATGGAGGTTGCCACTTTAGTTTTTAATTTAACAACCAATTTACCTCGTTCAGAAGATTATGGATTAACCAGTCAGCTAAGACGATCAGCACTGTCTGTTAGTGCTAATATTGCAGAGGGTTATGGAAGAGAATCTAATATGGATAAAATTAGGTTTTATGTAATATCAAGGGGCAGTGCTTTTGAAACAAAAAGTCATTTAATTTATGGTGAAAAAGTAAATTATTTTGAGAATGAAAAAATACATACTTTAAATTATAAAATAGATAATGTAATTTTTGAGTTGAACAAAATAATTAAAACACTAAAGCCTTAATCTTAACCTCAATCTCAACCTTAACCTCAACCTCAGTCTCAACCTCACTCTCAACCTCAAATTATGATACCCGTAAATACACCTTTACTTAACGGTAACGAATTAAAATATTTAACCCAATGTATTGAAACTGGCTGGATTTCAAGCGAAGGTCCATTTATAAAATCTTTTGAAGAAAAAATGGCTGCTTATGTAGGTCGTAAACATGGTATTGCAGTAAGTAATGGCTCTGCTGCATTAGATGTTGCTATAAAAGCCTTAAACCTAAGCAAAGGCGATGAAGTAATTATGCCCACCTTTACCATTATTTCACCAGCTCAATCTATAGTAAATGTTGGTGCTGTTCCTGTTTTGGTAGATAGTGATGCTTCTACATGGAATATAGATGTAACACAAATTGAGGCCAAAATAACAAGTAAAACAAAAGCCATATTAGTAGTACATATTTATGGCTTGCCTGTAGATATGCAACCTGTATTAGAGCTTTGTAAAAAATATAATTTGTTATTAATTGAAGATGCAGCAGAAATGCATGGGCAAACCTATAATGAACAGCAATGTGGCTCTTTTGGCGATATTAGTATTTTTAGTTTTTATCCCAACAAGCATATTACCACTGGCGAAGGAGGAATGATAATGTGTAATAATGATGATTTAGCTGAACGTTGTAAAAAGCTACGTAATCTGGCTTTTGAGCCTAATGGACGTAGATTTATACATTATGAGCTGGGTTGGAATTATAGAATGACCAATATGCAGGCGGCACTTGGTTTAGCACAACTTGAAAAACTAGATGAGCATATTGTTAAAAAAAGAAAAGTTGGTAAAATGTATTATGAAGGCTTGAAAGATTTAAAAGGCTTTACACTACAACAATTTAAAACAAATTATGCCGAGAATATTTATTGGGTTTTTGGTTTAGTAGCAGATACAGAAGAATTAGCTAATGAAACAGTTAAAAAATTAGCTGATGTAAAAATTGGAACAAGACCATTTTTTTGGTGTATGCACCAACAGCCTGTTTTCCGAAATATGGGATTGTTTAAAAATGAACATTATCCAATTGCAGAAAAGTTGGCAAGAAATGGGTTTTATGTGCCAAGTGGTTTGGGATTGAGTGAAGAGGAGGTGGAATTGGTAATTGAAGAATTAAAAAAATAAAAGAAACTTTGAAAAAGAAACAAATTGCATTCTTTCATTATAGCTGGGGTGTACAAATACATACTACGAATATTATTAATTTTCTTGCAGAAAGAACAGACACTGAAGTTTATTTGTATTATTATGATAGCACCACGCCTTATACTAATTTTGAAAAAGATATTCACTCCAATGTGAAATTAATTGAACTAAAAGCAATAAAATGGATTGATTATATTTATAGAGCTTTCAGAAAAACTACTTCAATTAAAATTACTTTATTTGAAATTATTTGGCCTAGCATAGTTTTACAATCTTTCTTTTTATCACTTAAAACAAATTTCACACATATTATAGCTGTAGAAAGGTATGGGCTTTCATTTGCGAATCTGTTTAGAAAAATTAACACTCAAAAATTAATTTATTATTCTTTAGAAATTTATATAGAACCAGAGCATCCTTTTAATAATGATCATTATTCTTACAAATGCGTGAGAAAAAAAGAGATTGAATTAGTAAAAACAGTTGATTTATTGATTATTCAATCGGTCATTCGGTTAAATGCTTTTAATAAATTTAATAATTATACAGTTCCTAATTATTTTATACTTCCAGTTTGTGTAGATTCAAATTCAGATAAAGCAATTGATAAGTCTTACTTTTTGCATGAATTAGTTTCATTACCTACAACACAAAAGGTTATTTTATTTTTTGGAGAGTTAGCAGGTGGTAGAGCTGTAGTTGAAATTTTAAATCAATCACATAAATTGCCAAAGGAATTTAAACTCGTTTTTCATGGTAAACAAAAAAATAATTTAAAAGCTAAATTAGAATTTCCTCAAGATGTAATTTGGTCTCAAAAAGTATTACCAAACGATTATTTAGATAAACTTGTTTCTTCTGCTTATATAGGCTTGGCATTTTATAACAAAGGAGATTTGAATGATAAGTTTACAGCTTATTCTTCTGAGAAAATTGCAAGGTATTGCGTTAGCGGTATTCCATTTATTGCTTTTGAAAATGAAGATTATTTGGATTTAAAAAGCAAATACGACTGTTGTGTACTTATAAAAGACATAGATAACTTAACTGATGCAATTAAAGAAATAGATAACAATTATAATTACTTTAGAAAAAATGCTTTAGCGGCAAGCAAAGTTTTTGATTTTAATAC
>JADLER010000021.1 GCA_020846025.1 Bacteroidia bacterium
AAACCTTAAAGAGATTTTACAGGAATGTGGTTATATGCACGTATATGTCACTAAGGATTATATATCAGCCAAAAAAATAAAAAGTACAGTACTACCTGATTTATTTTTAGTGGATATTTATCTGGAGGGAAGTGAGAAAGATGGTATAGATATCATGTTGTCTGAGTTTATGGAATATAACAAAGCTTTGATTTATATTTCATCTCTATCCGATCAAGAAACACGCGAAAGAGCGAAGCTTACAAATCCTTCTGCCTATATTGTTAAACCTTTTTCTGCCAAGCAACTGGAAGTAGCGATTGATTTCGCTATGACTAATCATTATCTCAAATCAGATAAAGGGCGAGAGATTATAATTGATCATTGTCCGTTTATCAGTGAACCTAATTATTTTTATGTAAGAGTAAAAGACAGATATGAACGTGTCAATAAAGCTGATGTTATTTTGCTCCATTCAGATGGAAACTATACCGATGTTGTCACCAAAGACAAAAAGATAAAACACTACTTGTACCTCAAACTTCTACTTGACAGATTGTCCATAAATAGTTTGGTAAGATGTCATAATTCTTATGCAGTCAACATACATCACATTCACTCGTTTGACAATGACAATGTGTATATAGTTGTGGATGATACGATGACTTGCATACCTTTGGGTAATAATTATAAAAGATTATTTTTGGATAAAATCGTCAGATTATGAGTAAAAAGAGAAATATAAGAACCATTTTTAGCGCTTTGCTTCTGGTATTTTTATCGAACATAAGCTATTCACAGAGTGATTCTGAAATAAGATTAATGAATCAGATTGACTCAATTGTACTTAAAAATAATAAGGCCGGAAAATTCAATACAAGTGTTCAAGTTATCAAAGAAGGATTGGTGAATAATCAGTGGAGTATTCCGTCCAAAACAAAACTATACTGTTTGCTTACTTCCGCATTTGGTATGAGTAATCAAATTGACTCTATCGAAAGCTATGTGAAGAAAGGTATCGCACCCTATGATAAAGGTTTATCTAAGAAAGATAGGGATTATTTTTTATTATTATTGAATTGGCAAAATGCTAAGATTTTATCTTCAAAATTTGCAGAGGCTTTGAATGTAAATGATATTATTTTAAAAGAGTTCAAAAAGAGATCTCACTCAGAATACCTTAGTTCAATGTTAACAAGAGCAACTATTTTATCTAAATTAGGCACACCTAAAGAAAGTAATAAATATTTAGAAAAAGTATTCACTCTTTTAAATGATGAAGATAAAAGCTTCGAATCTTTAAATTCTTTTTACAAGTATTATCATATTTTGGCACTAAATCATTATTATATAAATAATAGAATCGTAAATAATAAAATTGTAGAATTTTCTAAAAAATCTTTATCTTATGCATTAAAAACTCAGCATTTCTATTTGATTATGGGGGCAAAAAACGATCTTGGAACTTTCTTGTGGAAAGCTGGTAAGTATCAAGAATCTATTACGCTTTTGCATTTCGTTGATAGTGTTTATCAAGTAAGAAACATTACAAGCGTAAATACACTATATTCTCTCCTTAAAGCACATTATGAATTAAGAAATGAGAAGGAAGCCTTACATTATATGAATCGGATAGAAAAGAGTGGAAAATCCTTACAAGATGATAGTGCAATTGAATTTTCAGCAATTAAGGAAGCATTAGTTAATAATAATCAGGTTGCATACGATTTATTACAAAGATTAAAGTTAAATAAAGATTCAGCATATTCTGAACTTGTAGATAACAGATTATTGGAATTAGAGCAAGAGTATAAATTAAGTGAAAAAAGTAATGAAATTTTGAATCTGAAGAGGAGTCAGCTTGAAGAAGAAAGGAAGAAGCTCATACTTGAGAAATTGAATAACGAAATAACAATACAAAATATTAACAATGAAATTTTGATACAGCATGAAGTTGTAAAAAAGGATAGTCTTATGAAAGCGTTGAGTTTTAAAGCAATAGAATTTGAGAAGATTAAACTCAACGAACAACTAGCAATAAAAGAAATTGCATACCAAAAAATAAGAAAAAATGCCTTTTTAGGATTTTTGGTAATGGCTTTGTTTACGGTAGGCTTTTTTTCTTATCGATCGAGCATACTGAAAAATTTAAACCAAGAACTCAAGTCCAAATCTTCTCAAATCCAACTACTCAACCGAGAACTCAATCACCGAGTTAAAAATAATCTTGCATTCATGACATCGCTGTTAGAGATGCAAGGAAGACGTACAGGCAATACCGAAACACGGCAGCTTCTGCGTGAAAGCGAAACCCGGCTAAAAACGCTGGCACTCGTTCATGCCAATTTATTTAAAAACGAGCTGGATACAGAAATCAACCTGCGCAACTACCTTACAGAACTCATATCTCATCTCGAGTCTATATTTTCTATACCTGGTAAACAGATAGATATGGACATTCAGCTTACAGACTACATCCTTAATGCCGAAGATGCGATGAGATTAGGACTCATCGTTAATGAACTTATCACCAACAGTATCAAACACGCATTTGATGAAGTGGAGAACCCTGTTATATCAATACAGACCTCTGTGAATGATAAGGGTAAATTAGTGCTGAATTACAAAGATAATGGCCCCGGTATCACAAAGACTCCGAGCTCATCATCAACCGGGTCACTGGGTACAAAGCTCATAGCTCTGCTTAAAGATCAATTGGGCAACCGATATGTGGTGGCAGCATAGATTAAGGGTTAAATAGTAATGCTTCATTCGTCTTTATCAACATCCATATCCCATACCTGAACTCATAAAAACTGTGAAATCCGGCTAATATGGAAATAAATTGGGTATTACATACAATGTAATATTAGCCATCTAGCTTCCTTTTGGCTGATAACTTCCATCTTATTTCTATACACTTTCCATGACGTAAATCCGATGTTTGAAATAATATTTATTTGCAAGACAGCGTCTAAATCGGAAGCTGGGTATAGCTATTTTTCTTTCTACCTCCCTTATAGGCTGGGGCAAGCGGAAAGATGTACAAAAATCCCCGTTTTGTCTGCCCCAACCTAAGTGGGACCAAAACGGATATTTTGTAAGAAATGATGCCTCGATCTAAAAATCATCACAGCTATATACTCAAATACCTAAATTAATCGACATTGTATCGTAACTCTTAACTCGCAACTCGTAATTCGTAATTAAAAAACCCACCCATCAAGAAAAATACCCAATCTATCAAGATTTTCCCTTGACACGTCAAGATGTGGAAAATGTGTTGGAAAGTGTTTTTAGTTTTGGGTTTGAAATTCAATAACTGAAAATTAAATTCAAAATGTATGAGACAAAGTTTGCTTTGGAAATCTATCTATTTGATTGTATTTGTTGGTTTGATTACCTCAAGCATTATTTATGCAGCTGGGCTGTCAAATAGCCCTGAGTATTACAAATGGAAGAAAATAAAATGTATTAAGAAGGTCAAAACCAAAGGATATGCATGTACAGTAAACGGGAAAAAGGTAAAATATTACTGGGAAGCGATTTATGTTCCATATTGTGGCCCATCATTTAACGGAGGTAAAAAATTTGACACTTGTAACTGTGATTGTGGCAATTAAATTAACAATTATATCAATAAATAATATATAAAAAAATTACATGAATTATCTGCTCTAAAAATGTAAATTTGGTATCATTTAAAGCCACAACCTTATTAATACTTTCAATTATTCAATCCTTGAGATGCACTAAAAATGAAGATACCAATTATGCCGCCAAAGACAATTTTACTCGAATCTCAACAAATGAATCTAACCATTTTTCAGTTATGTTAAATAAATCACCACTTAATGAACCTAAAAATGGATGGATAACTAATGAAGTTGATTTTGTCAGTCGGTCAGGTGTGCTTATCGAAGGAGATGCTGTTTATGCACCGACTGACGATGGAATTTCAAAAATAAATAGAAACACTGGTGGTACAGTATGGCAATTAGAACTTTGTGATTATCCCGAGGGCAATATGATTATGCAAGAAAATACTATATTTTTGAGTTCGGAGGAGTGTTTTTATGCCATTGACAAAAAAAACGGAGATGTTTTGTGGGGTAAAGATATTACACACCCTATTACTGCAACTCCGGTAGTGGTGAATGACTTAGTCATAATTTCAGATGAAAGTAAAGGAGTTTATGCATTCGAATCAAATTCGGGTAAACTGAGGTGGGTATTCCCAATAGTTGATGGGTCTAACAGATCTATTCCACTTTATCAAAACGGAAAACTTTTTGTTGCATCCGCTTTTGGGATATTATATGTACTTAATCCAGTGGATGGAAAAAAAATCACAGAATTTTCAGTTGGCGATAAAGAAGTTAATGTACCACTTATTGGTATAGATAATATCATCGTATTATCCAATGTAGATAGTGAGATTTTCCTATATGATGAAAATGGAGCGCAACTCTGGGAGTTTAAGTATCCTAATCCTACAAGAATATACTTTAAAGGAGCAGCTTATAATGGTGGTAAAATCATACTTACCGGCCGAACAAATACAAATGAAGAAATTACTGTTTGTGTTAGTTCAGATACGAGGAAGTTAATATGGGAGCATAAATCCGGAAAACAAAGTAAGATTTCCAATCCTTTAATTGTGAATAACAGTGATGTGTTGATAGCATCATCTGAGGGTTTATATTGTCTTAATATTGAATCAGGCAATGTAAACTGGACAAAGCCGATTACTTCAAGTTCCGGCTTTATCCAAAACCAAAGTACTCCTTTTATTTCTGTAACTAATAGAGAAATTATCTACACAACATTTGACAACAGGTTAGTTAAATTAATTTTATAGTTTATAAATTTATAGTAATCCATTTAGGGTTGAATTTATTATTGTGTATAATACAAATGAATAATAATAATATGTTTTTAAAAATTTTGGTACACAGTTTTTGCTATTATTAATATTGCAAATAGTAAAGCTAAGCTCTTGAAACACTTTCACTTAGACAGTAAATAAAAAATAAATATTATGGCAACAACTATCGTAAAAGTCTATAGCAACAGTTACAGACAATGGGTTAGAAGAGTAAGAGTAAGGCTCTCTATTGACGGCGTTTTTGCAGGAGGAATGACTCAGGAAGTTTATACCGATGACAGTGGTACAGCCATCATAAAGCATTCAAGTACAGGGATGGCTACTGTATTCCTGAATGGCAAAGATGAAGGAAGAATGAGAGTGCCGGATAGCAAAGTTTTTTATATTAGCTAATATTAAATTTCAGGTAGAAATCAACAAGATTTTAACACAATATAGAATTGCTATGAAACCAATATGGCTGTTAAGGTGCAACAACTGTGTGGGTTTAAATCCTGAAGACAGTAACAAGGTGTAAACAATATACTCAAAAATTTGGGAAAAATATTTTTTTAGCAGTTTTAGAAGGGCCTTTTGGCCCAAGTCGGACATGCCGAGTATGGTCTTGTCCCAAGTGCAGAAGTATTGACTTGGAAGAAAATATAACCTGTAGAGCTTGCTTCTTTTAAAGGAATACCGACTGGTTTTCTTTAACCTGAATTATGCAATAGGCTTTCAAATATAACTATAATTGACTAACTTTGACTAAGTTATAACTTAATTGAACTTCACCATTATGGTTAATCTTCCCATAGAGTATAGTGACAAATCCGTCA
>JADLER010000022.1 GCA_020846025.1 Bacteroidia bacterium
AGTGATACGTTTTTGTTTAATGTATTGTATTAGTTGTAATCCAGTTCCGTCGGGTAAATTTATATCAATTACAATGATGTCAAATGTTTTTTCATGGAATAAATCTATGGATTCCGAGTAGGATTTAGCAATAGAACACTGATAATTAAAGTCGTTGAGATATTTAAAAATTTCTTCAACTAATTTTTTTTCGTCTTCAACTATTAAAATATTCATAACAACAAGGCGAGTAAATGTACTAAAACAAAATACAAAAAAGTGTTTTCAATTTTTGTATGATACAAGATGTTAAAAAAAGTATAGTTAGCAACTCTAAGTAAAATTCAGATTAGCTTCAGTATTATAAAATACATTTGCTCAAAATATAAAAGTGTTTGTGTTTGTATGAAGAAAAACTGGATTATGCCATTCATTTTATTTCTGAACATACTTGCTGTGATGCAGTTAAGTTGTACGCATAAAATACAATTTGATTCCCTAAATCAAGTAAGCTACATTACCGATGTTGCTCCAATTATTAATACCAACTGCATGTATAGCGGATGTCATGGAAATGCCAATACGAAAAAATTTAGCCTTTTAACTTATAGTAATTTATTGGCAGCAGGTATTGAACCTGGTAATCCTAATAAAAGCAAAGTATATACAACAATAACGAGTTTAAATTCATCTAATGTGATGCCGCAAAAACCTTATGATTCATTAACCGATAAACAAATTCAATTAATTTATATTTGGATTGGGCAAGGGGCAAAAAACAATTAAATTTTGTACACATGAAAAAAATATTTTTTCTTTTATTAGCAATAATTTCTATCTGTTTTTTTAATGGTTGCTATCGCGATAATTTAAAAGAATTAAAACCTCAAGCGGCAGCTTGCGACAGTGTAAATACAATTACCTATCAATCAGACATTAAAGCTATTATAGCTGTAAATTGTGTTAGTTGCCATAGTTCTAAAGGCGGTACACAACCATATTTTGATACATATCCCAACCTAGCTAATTATTCTTCTACCGAGTTGTTAGCGGTGATAGCTCCCGGAGCAAATAAACCAATGCCTCCTTCATCTCCTTTATCTCAATCAGATATTAGTAAAGTTAAACAATGGGTTAACGGTTGCCGCCCTTATGGAAAAGTGGTAGTTACTCCTTGTGATACATCTGTTGCCATGAGTTTTTCAACCAATATTGCCTCTATATTAACAGCAAACTGTACCAATGGTTGTCATAATAATGTTGGACTTGGACATTCTTTACTTACAGTAGCCGATGTACAAAATGATACATTTATTGTTTATCACAACATATCTTCATTAGTTTACAGCTTAATAGATACGATACCGAGCAGACGTATGCCGTTGGGTCGCCCTGAATTATCGGCGTGTCAAATAGCTAAAATAAGAAGATGGGTTTTAGAAGGGGCAAAAAATAATTAATCAAACGTATAATTTCTAAGATATGAAGTTGCTTTTTTCTTCTTTATTAATGGTGGTAGTTTTTTTTACTAATACTAAAGCGCAAGGCGCTGATGATTTATTAAATATGGTAAATGATAAGCCAAAAAAAGAATTTGTTTCAGCTTCGTTTAAAACTACGCGCTTAATAAACTTTCATACAACCGAAGTGTTAGGTCGCCGTAGCCTTGACTTTAGAATATCGCATCGTTTTGGTGACTTTAATTCGGGGGCATATAACGCCTTTGGTATTGATGGAGGTGCCAACATCCGCTTAGGGATAGAGTATAGCCACAACGGTCGTTTTATGTTTGGAATAGGACGAACTTCCGGAAAAAAAATAGCAGACGGATTTTTAAAATATCGCTTGTTAAAACAAACTACTAAAGGGGGAGGAATGCCTATAAGTGTTACGTTATTTAGCGGAATGTATAATACGTTTATGCAAAATGTAATAGTTGATGGCGTTAATAAATATCAAAATGCTTATGATAGATTATCATACTGTCACCAAATTATGATTGCTCGTAAATTTAATTCGCGCTTTTCTTTTCAACTAACGGGTGCAGTGGTACACGCTAACATAGTTGAAAAAATTACCGATAAAAACGATTGCTTTATAGCCGGTGCGGTTACACGTTTTAAATTTACTCAACGCCAAGCTATTACCTTAGAGTATGGATATCGGATAAATAAATATACTCGCGAAAAATATTATAACAGCTTAGGTATTGGGTATGATTTAGAAACTGGTGGGCACGTTTTTCAAGTACACTTAACTAATTCATTCGGGTTAACAGAAGACCAATATTTTATGTACACAAATAACTCTTGGAAAAATTGGGCTATTCGCTTAGGGTTTAATATCTCGCGCGTGTTTGCTTTGCAAAAGCACACAGAGTAACTATTTTTAAAATAGTTAATAAACAAAATAAACTATATGAAAAAACTACTTATAATAAGTCTATTGTTATTTGAGACAAAAGCATTTTCACAAATTTATATTGGAGAAAAATGTACCATTTCATTTTTTAGTGAAACGGTAATGGAAAATATTGACGCTACTAATAGTGTTACTAGACCAGTGTTTAATAATGAAACAGGAGTTTTTGCTGTGCAAGCAAGGCAAACATCATTTATTTTTAAATCTTCATTTATGCAAGAGCATTATAATGAAAATTATGTTGAGTCGGAAAAATACCCGTTTGCTACTTTTAAAGGAAAAATAAAAGAAACTATTGATTATAAAAAAGAAGGGACATACAATATTACCATGGAAGGTACTTTAGATATGCATGGAGTATCACTACCCCGAAGTATTCTGGGAACGATTATTATTAAAGCCGGAACAATTATTATGGATTCAAAATTTGATGTTAAAGTAGCCGATTATAAAATTAAAGTCCCCTCGTTATATGTAGAAAAAATTGCAGAAGTTATTCAAGTTACTTTTCATGCAGAGATGATTCCAATGAAAAAACAAAATTAATGTGCAAGAGAAATGATAAAACTTATTTGTTTAAAATTAATTAGGCTTTAGAGGCATTAAGCCTCGTTAAATGATACTACCGTTACATCAGAATATCTTCAGGTTTGAAAATTATCTTTACAAAAATTAAGTAAAATTTATTATGAAAGCATACCTATTTTCTTTATTAGGATTCCTGTTTTTTTCTTCTATTATAACTGCGCAAACTGCGGGAACTTTAACTTTTACATTTACCGAAGTAGCTCAACCAACTAACTCTTGTTATAACAGAAAT
>JADLER010000023.1 GCA_020846025.1 Bacteroidia bacterium
TAAATTCTTATTTAACTATCAATTTAAAACGTTGTATTATGGTCCAAAACTAATTACAGATGTAAAAGAGATATTAAACACTTTACATGTAGCACCTACTACTGGATTAATGCCTCCAATAATGCCCTATCAATTTGATGTGAAACCTTTTAAGGATTCAGTATATGTTGTGGATTTTGATATGAAACAAGCAGAAATAGTGATACTTACACAGGGCGAATCATATAATGAACAACTAACACCTATTATTAGAATGTACAATGAGTATTTTGGAGGAGGAATGAGTTCTATTGTGTTTCAAGATTTAAGAGAATCAAAAGCTTTAGCGTACTCATGTTATTCAACATATAGACCTCCCGTGTCATCCAAAGAACTTTATTACAATTATTCATACATAGGATCACAGGTAGATAAATTACCTGAAGCAATGTCGGGAATGATGAATTTATTAAATAACATTCCTAAATCAGACATTGGTTTTTCTACGGCTAAAGAATTAGTATTACAGGAAATAAAAACACAACGTATCAGCAAGGCAGATATTTTATTTGATTATTTAAAAGCTACCCGTTTCGGACTAAAATCGGATATTAGAAACAAAATTTACACAAAATTACCTTCAATTACTTTTGAAGATGTCAAAAAATTTCAAGAAGAAAAAATTAAAAATAAACCTGCAACTTTTTTGATACTAGGGAAGAAAGAATTATTAGACATCAAAACCCTCGAAAAATATGGCCCTGTTAAATTTTTGACATTAAAAGATGTATTCGGTTACTAAATAATTACGTGATATATGTTACAAGTATTTAAGTTTGGAGGTGCCTCAGTAAAAGATGCGAGTAGCGTTAAAAATGTTGCGAGTATTCTTAATAAATACAAGCAAACTCCATTGTGTGTAGTTATTTCGGCAATGGGAAAAACAACGAATGCACTGGAAAGATTAGTAAATGCTTATTGTAATAAAACCGAAAATACTGAATTAATACTTGAAGATATTAAATCATATCATTTTAACATCTGTAAAGAATTATTTACAAACGAAAACCATAAAATATATACTGAATTAGAAAACATTTTTCTAGAAATTCATTGGGCTATTGAAGATGAACCAAGTTCAAATTTTGATTTTGAATATGATCAAATTGTTGGAATAGGGGAGTTACTTTCTACTAAAATAGTTTCGGCATATTTAACTGAAATTGGTATTAAAAATCTATGGATTGATGCTCGAGGTATTATTCAAACTGATAATACATACCGTGAAGGCAAAGTTGATTTTGAACTCACTCAATCATTAGTTACAAAAGAAATTTTATCAAAGTTTTCTGAATTTGATATCATTATTACACAAGGCTTTATAGGCGGAACTTCAGAAAATTTCATGACTACCCTTGGGCGAGAAGGATCTGATTATACTGCTTCTATATTAGCATATTGCTTAAATGCTTCGCAAGTTACAATTTGGAAAGATGTACCAGGAGTATTAAATGCTGACCCGAAGTGGTTTAGTCGTACCAAAAAAATTGAAGAATTAACTTATCATGATGCCATAGAACTTACATATTATGGAGCCACAGTAATACATCATAAAACTATCAAACCACTTCAAAACAAAAATATTGCTTTGCATGTAAAATCGTTTATAAATCCCGACGAAAAAGGAACTATTATTCAAAATAATGATAAACGTTTAAACTACCCAACCTATATTTTTAAAATTAACCAAGTACTTATTTCTATTCAACCTAAAGATTTTTCGTTTATTGCAGAAGGCAATTTAAGTGAAATATTCGATGTGTTTTCTAAATGTGGAGTAAAAATAAATTTAATGCAACTTTCAGCTATTAGTTTTTCGGTTTGTTGCGATTATAATACCGACAAAATCAATCATTTAGTACAAACACTCCAAAACCATTACAAAGTGTTGTATAATACAGATGTAGAATTAATGACTATAAGATATTATACACAAGATACCATAGATGCTTTAACTGCCCATAAAGTTATCCTATTAGAACAAAAAAGTAGATATACTGTTCAAATGGTTATGAAAAATGAGTTATAAAAGAAATAAATCTAAAAAGAAAAAAGCATTTGTTCCTCCTGGAACGGTGATGTATAGTGGTATAGAAAGGACTGACCGTGTTAAAATTTCATTAGTAGAATATAATGAAACAGATTTTTTTGAACTCGAAAGTTTTGACTTATCCGACTGTTTATCGCATGTGAAACCAAATATGGTGAAATGGATAAATGTTGAAGGATTACATAGTACAGATTTGATTGAAAAAATTGGGAAACTTTATCACATTCATCCACTTACACTCGAAGATGTTGCTCATGTAGAACAACGACCAAAATTTGAAGAATACGAGCATTACGTGGTATCAATTATGAAAATGATAAGCTATACCACACAAGTAAATGCCGAACAATTAGCAGTTATTCTTTGTGATAATCAAACAGTAATTACTTTTCAAGAACCTTCAAATGGTGATGCCTTTGATATTATAAGAACCCGATTAAGATTAAATAAAGGAAAAATTAGAAAATTAAGTGCAGATTATTTAGCTTATTCATTAATGGATGCAGTGGTTGACGCTTATTTTTCAGTAATTGAGAAAATAGGAGATAAGGTTGAAGAAATTGAAGAAGGTATTATTACACAATCTGATGAGAAATTGTTATTAGAATTATATCACTTAAAGCGTGAAATGATTTTTTTAAGAAAGCAAGTTTGGCCAATGCGTGATATGATTAACAATATGATTCGATCTGAAACTGTACTTATTAATCAGTCGAGTGATTTGTATTTAAGAGATTTAAGCGATCACGTAACACGCATTATAGATACCGTTGAAACTTATCGAGATTTATTATCGGGGATTATGGATATATATTTAAGTACCAATGCCAACAAGATGAATGAAGTAATGAAGGTATTAACAATGATGTCCACAATATTTATTCCAATCACATTTATAGTAGGAGTGTACGGAATGAATTTTGACAACATGCCCGAATTACGAACCCAAAATGGATATTACTACACTTGGGGTGTAATGATATTAATGGTATTTGGTTTATTATTTTATTTTAAAAAGAAAAAATGGCTTTAATTTAATATACGCTTCTTTAGTGTATTAAACATTACATTGTGGAAACATAATACTTTTTACATCTTAAATACTCTTATTGTCATTGTAATTTTGAGTGGATACATTCAAAATGAGAACTGTAACATTCTTAATTATATATTTAGTTGTTTTACCTATTTGGGCACAAAAAAAACTAACACCAGAAGAATATATTGCAAAATATAAAGATGATGCAATTAAAGAAATGTATTTACATAAAGTACCTGCATGTATAACTTTGGCGCAAGGCATGTTAGAGAGTGGAAATGGCAATAGTGAACTATGCAGAAAAGCAAATAACCATTTCGGAATAAAATGTCATAAAGAGTGGGGCGGCGATACATATATTATGGACGATGATTCGGCTAATGAATGTTTCAGGAAATATAATAGTGCTTTAGATTCATATAGCGACCATAGCATGTTCCTTTATTCTCGTTCACGTTATGCTTCATTATTTGAATTACCAATAACCGATTACAAAGGTTGGTGCTATGGTTTAAAAAAAGCAGGTTACGCCACCGATCCAAAATATCCAACTCGATTAATCGACCTTATTGAACGCTATAAATTAAATGAGATTGATGTGTTAGAAGATTCACCCTTAAAACCACTAACTCCTAAAGTAAATTTGAAATCTGATATGAAGTTACGTGAGGTGTATCGCTTTAATCATATTCGATTTGTGATTGCAGGAAAGGATGATTCGTATTTTAAAATTGCCAGCGATTTTGATGTAGAACTAGATGATTTATTGGAGTACAATGATTTAACTAAAAATGATAAAATACACTATGGTCAAAAAATATTTATTGAAAAAAAACGTCGTAGGGCATTAGAACCCTATCATGTTGTGCAAAAAAATGAAAACTTAAAATCGATTTCTCAATTACATGGTATCAGATTGAGTAGTTTGTGTAGAAAAAATCATTTAAAACCATCTGATACTCTGAAGGTTGGAGATGTGTTATACTTACGCCAACGAAAAAACAAACCTAATTAGTAATGCAATCAACACATTATAACTTGAGTTTTATAAATTCAATTTTAAAGGGGTTTGGTCAAATCTTCTTACAAGAGAATCCATATTCAGGTATTTTATTTTTAATAGGAATTGCTGTTGGCTCACCTATATTGGCAATATCAGCCATCTTAGCTACAGTATGTGGAACTTTATCAGCAGAATTATTAAAATATAACAAACATGAAATAGAATCTGGACTTTATGGATTTAATACAGCTTTAATAGGGGTTGCACTCATGTTGTTTTTAAAACCAATTTTCATGACTTGGATTTTAATTATAATAAGTTCGATAATTGCTACATTCATTCAATATTATCTTTTATCTAAGAAATTACCTTTATTTACATTTACTTTTGTAATCATTACATGGCTCATTATTTTTTTTGTTAATCATTTTTATATTGAATTATTAAATCAAAAAGAATTTATATCACAAAGCGCCACTACTTTCAATTTCACATCTCTAATAAAAGGATTCGGACAAGTGATTTTTCAAGACAACTTGATTTCATCGTGTTTGTTTATTTTAGGCATACTTATTAATTCTCCTCTAGCAGTTATATATGGAGGTGTTGGGGCTATACTTTCAGGTTTTTTAGCATATCTTTTTAAAATGCCATTAGAAAGTATTAATAATGGCTTATTTAGTTATAATGCTGTTTTATGTGCTATTGTTTTTGCCAACACTGAATTAAAAAATATGTTTTGGGCTTTGTGTTCGATACTATTAAGTTTATTTTTGGTATTAGTTATGACTCATTTTCAATTAATGCAATTAACATTTCCATTTGTTTTATCCTCTTTCATAATGTTTAGTATAAAAAAACGATTAGTAACTAAAAAACATTAAATATCATATCAGATGAATCTACATGATTTAACTCA
>JADLER010000024.1 GCA_020846025.1 Bacteroidia bacterium
AATTTAATATTAGTATATTTTTGATCAAAACCACCGCTATAAAAATAACTAGCAGCAAATATATTAACCGTATTTCCTAGGGGGTCTTTTAAGCGAGCCGCATAAGAAGATAAATCGTTACTATTGGTACCATTGCCCAAGTATAAATTAATTTGCCTTAAAACCATTCCGCTGGTGGGTACACCCGAAACAGCTATAGTTTTACTTAAAGCAGATCCCCAATTATTACATGTGTCATAACTATCGTGGTTACTGGCTGTATTATTAATAAAACTATAAGTTTGAGCTAATACTATATTCGAGAAGAGAAGAGAAGAGAAGAGAAGAGAAGAGAAGAGAAGAGAAGAGAAGTAATTTCTCAAGTAACTAAATAAAGGAAAGAATGTTTTCATCTCATTTTAAATAAAAAATTGTCTATAAATATAAGAATTAAAACGACAAATACAAATTAAATTTCAATAAAAAAATATAGCTGTCGTTTCATCATAGCCCTTACCTTCATACCAAAAGATAATAATTTGTGCGCGTTCTTTAATCCTGCTTTCTACTTTTTTGCTACGCAAAACAAGATATAGCTCTTGCCTGTCTGCTTCAGTCATCTTAATTGGAATCGAAGGTCTTGCCATTTATTTAGTTTTGGCAAAGCTACAATTAGTTCGTAAATTTACAAATTGTTACACTAGGTGCGGAGTCAATAAATAAGGTGACTTTCGTTTGTACCAAAGATATTTTTAACTTTGAGCAAATAGAGCTAGTATCAAAAGTTAATATAGCGCAATGCTAATACTAAAAGAATCGGAATATACCGTAATGAAATATGATGACGGTATACTATGGGGCAGCTACAAAGAGGATGTTTTCATAGATTTAAAAGTAGCCAAAGATGTTGTTGAGCTAAGAAAAGAAGCAACAAATAACAAATGTGTTCCCATTTTAATTGACGCCAGAACAGTTGTTAAAATGGATAAAGCAGCATGCGATTATTTTGGTTCTCCTGCTGGCTTCGAACTCATAAGTGCATCTGCAATTTTAACACATAGCCGCGTGTCAACTTTCTTGGCAAACTTTCTTATTAAAGTAAATCTGAAAAAGACACCCATTCCTGTTAAACTATTTAACAATGAAACTG
This sequence comes from Bacteroidia bacterium, assembly GCA_020846025.1. GTDB lineage: Bacteria > Bacteroidota > Bacteroidia > B-17B0 > Aurantibacillaceae > UBA4416. The sequence goes on from JADLER010000024.1 coordinate 1,130, forward strand.
AAGCTGTAAAATAGCTTAAGCAATATTTATGAAAACCGAGATAAATGATATCGACGAAATTCATAACGCAATTATTGCGTTTGCTAATGGTGAGTTCGAAAAAAGACTGATAGCACGCAAAGGCGAAGACAACCGCAACAGCTTAATCGAAAGTATAAATATGCTTGGTGAAGAGTTGGAGCATACAGTAATTAGTCGTAATTATTTTAGCAGAATTTACAATGCCGTTTCCGACATTATGATTGTAACTAATAATCGGGGGATTATAACTGATGTTAACGAAGCAGCACTTCTTGCACTTAAAGCAAGTAAAGAAGAATTATTGAATGATGACATTAGAAATTATTGTAATAAAAACCAAAAGAAACTAATTGCCTCTATACTTGATATTTTTACAACTGGAAAAAAATCCATTACAATCGAATCGGAGTTAAACGATAGTGAAGTAAAAAACATTCCTGTATTGTGTACAATTACTACTATCCGCAGCGAATCACAAAATATCGAAGGATACCTTTTACTAGCTAAAGATATTACTGACAAAAAGGAGCGGGAAAAAATGGAAGCTCGTATTAGAATTCAAGCGCAGGAAGATGAACGCAAAAGGCTTGCCTATGATTTGCACGATTCAATAGGGCAAGAACTTAATTCTCTATCAAAGCACCTAAGTGCTTTAAATTCTATAAGCAAGAAAGATGCAAAGTATAAAACTACGGTAAATGCCTGCTCTCAAATATTATTAGGTTCAATCAATCAAATTCGCGAAATATCATTTACGCTTTCTCCAAATTCGTTGAAGTACGGAACAATGAAAAGTGCTATACTCGAATTATTAAAAACTGCCGAAATAAAACTAAAAATTACAAGTCAATTAACAGGACTCGAAAAAGTAAAATGCGATGAAGCCAAATTAACACTCTATCGGATTACACAAGAATTTATAACCAATACACTTAAATATTCTAATGCAAAAGAGCTAATTGTAAAAAGTAAAATTCATAAAAATGAGTTGCATTATAATTTGTACGATAACGGTATTGGCTTCGATTTCCAAAAAGTAAAACAAGGCAATGGTATTTTAAATATGAAATCTCGCCTCACAGCCTTAAACGCCGAATTCGAATTAACAAGTAGCCCGGGCTCGGGTACATATCTGGGCATTAAAATAAATTTACCTAAATAGGAAATAGTCATATACATTAGCATACCCTTGTAAATGAATATAGCGTATTCCATACGACCAAAAACAAATAAAAAACACACGTATGAAAATTAAAGTGCTTATAGTAGATGATCATTTAGTTGTACGTAACGGTATAAAACTAATGTTAGATACGCAAACTGCTTTTGATGCAGCATATGAAGAAGCAGAAGATGGTCTGCAAGCCATAAAAATGGCGCAAAAGAAAAAGTACGATGTAATTATTCTTGATGTCAATATGCCAAAGCGTGATGGTGTAACAGTTGCTAAAACATTAATAAAAGAAAATCCCGAATGCAAAATATTAGCGCTTACAATGTTTAACGATTTAAGCACAATTAAACAAATAACTGGTGCAGGAGTAAGAGGATATATTTTAAAAAATTCAGGCATCGAAGAATTAACACAAGCTGTTAAAATCGTGCATAAAGGTGGCAGCTATTTTAGCAACGAGGTTTCACAAGTAATGATGAATCCAAAAAAGGCTGTAACCGAAAAAAAGAGAAAACCTAAACTCGATGTTGTTAAGTTCGATTCTACTTTAACAGCGCGCGAAAAAGAAATTATAAATCTAATTACAAACGAATATACAAGTGCCGAAATTGCCTCTAGGCTTGATATAAGTAAGCGTACTGTTGAAGGGCATCGGAATACAATTTTCAAAAAACTACAAGTGAAAAATTCTATTGGCATTGCAAAATATGCCGTCCAACATGGTTTAGATTAATTCTATTTTTTTAACCATACAGGTATAAACACCTGTTTTCATAGGTATTAATACCCGAATTGAATAGAGGTGTTTGTCATTGATTTAATATGACTTTACATTTCGTGAGATTTATTCAATCATGAATTCACGCCTTGTAAAATCAGCCCTTCTTGAAAGCGATTATACCGTTTGTCAAAAAAGCAAATCAGTATTAATATTAAAAGGCGCATCTTTGGTTGCGCTTTTTTTATTTCTAACAGTTAGTGCAATTGCACAGAGTACCATTTACTCAACCGACTTCGGCACAACGAGCGGAACTTTCCTTTCGGGTTGGACAGCAAGTGGCGGAAGTACACAACACAGCGCAAGCCAAACAAGCGCCTCCAGCGGATACAGTGGAGCCTCGGGTAGCAATAATGCTTCCAATGGCACAAATGGTACGGCAACTTTAGTTTATAACAATTCACTTTCAACTGTAGGTTATACAAATATTACAGTGCAATGGGGAGGTAGAATGACAAGCACAGGAGCATCACCTGTATTTTATTGGAGTAGTAATGGAACTACTTGGAATTCGGTAAGTTTTATAGATGTAAGTAATAATAGTACATGGGCTTTGATTTCTGCAATTACATTACCATCCGGCGCAGAGGGTGTTTCTAATCTTCAATTTAAATGGGTATCGGGTTCAAATGCGAATACATATCGTATGGATGATTTTAAAGTTCAAGGCTGCGCAGCACCAACAACCCAAGCAAGCGCAATAACATTCAGCAGCGTTGGTTCAAGTTCAATGACAATAAACTGGACTAATGGTGATGGTGGAAATAGGGTTGTTAAAATGAATAGCAGTAATTCGTTTACTGCGCCAAGTGATGGCACATCGCCTTCGGCAAGCACAACATGGGCAAATAGTGGCGAGCAAGTTGTTTACAATAGCAGTAGTAATTCTGTAACAGTTACTGGACTTTCTTCGAGTACAACATATTGGTATAGAGTTTACGAATCAAATTGTACAGGAGCAAATACTAAGTATATTACAAGTACCGCAACGAACAACCCGAATAGTCAAGCAACAATTGCGACAAGTGCAGCAACAGATTATTTCCGTTCAAAGCAAACAGGAAATTGGGATAATACAAGTACATGGGAATCATCTTCCGATAATTCGACTTGGATTAACGCAACCGTTTATCCAAAATATACAGCCAACACAGTAACTATACAAAGCGGACACGATGTAACCATAACTGTAACGGACACAATAGACCAGGTTGTAGTAACAGGGAAATTAATTTACGGAAACTATTCGGGTGCTACACCTTATATTAACAATGGTAGCGG
>JADLER010000025.1 GCA_020846025.1 Bacteroidia bacterium
TAACATTAGGACCAAAAGGGCGTAATGTTATCATTGATAAAAAATTCGGCTCACCTGCAATTACTAAAGATGGTGTTACTGTAGCAAAAGAAATTGAACTCTCTAACCCAGTTGAAAATATGGGAGCTCAATTATTAAAAGAAGTAGCTTCTAAAACAGCTGATGCAGCCGGTGACGGTACAACTACTGCTACTGTATTAGGTCAGGCTATTGTTACAGCAGGCTTAAAAAACGTAGCAGCAGGTGCAAATCCAATGGATTTAAAACGTGGTATTGATAAAGCAGTTGAAGTAATTGTTGCTGATCTTAAAAAACAATCACAAAACGTAGGCAACGATAATAAAAAAATTGAGCAAGTAGCCACTATATCAGCAAACAACGATCAAGTAATCGGAAAATTGATTGCTGAAGCTATGGCTAAAGTAAAAAAGGAAGGAGTAATTACCGTAGAAGAAGCTAAAGGAACCGAAACAACTGTTGAAGTAGTAGAGGGTATGGAATTTGACAGAGGTTATATTTCTCCTTATTTTATTACTGATGTAGATAAAATGGAAGCCGTATTAGAAAATCCATTAATCTTAATATATGAAAAGAAAATTTCTACAATGAAAGAATTATTACCTGTGCTTGAAAAAGCCGTACAAACAGGTAAGCCAATTTTAATAATTGCAGAAGATATTGATGGCGAGGCTTTACAAACATTAGTAGTGAACCGCTTACGTTCTAACTTAAAAATTTGTGCAGTAAAAGCACCAGGTTTTGGTGATAGAAGAAAAGCTATGTTAGAAGACATCGCTATATTAACTGGTGGTGTGTTTATTGCAGAAGATAGAGGCTTTAAATTAGAAAATGCTGATTTAACTTTCTTAGGAAAAGCTGAAAAAGTTACAGTAGATAAAGATAATACAACTATTGTAGGTGGCTCTGGTAAAAAAGCAGATATTACAGCTCGAGTAAATCAAATAAAAGCACAAATTGAATCTACTACTTCTGATTACGATAGAGAAAAATTACAAGAGCGTTTAGCTAAATTAGCTGGAGGTGTTGCAGTTCTTTATGTGGGTGCAGCTACTGAAGTTGAAATGAAAGAAAAGAAAGATCGTGTAGATGATGCTTTAGCTGCTACTCGTGCTGCAGTAGAAGAAGGTATTGTTCCTGGTGGCGGTGTAGCTTATATCCGTGCAATTGCTTCATTAGAGAAACTAAAAGGAGTAAATGAAGATGAGAATACAGGTATTGCTATCGTACGTCGTGCTATCGAAGAACCTCTTCGTCAAATTTGCACCAATAGTGGTATTGAAGGATCTATTGTAGTACAAAAAGTAAAAGAAGGAAAAGACGATTTTGGATTCAATGCTCGTACCGAGAAATTCGAAAATTTATTAAAAGCTGGAGTGATAGACCCTGCTAAAGTAGCACGTGTTGCTTTAGAAAATGCAGCATCGGTTGCAGCTATGCTATTAACTACAGATTGCGTATTAGCAGAGAAAAAAGAAGAAGGTGCGCCGGCTATGCCTATGGGTAACCCAGGTATGGGCGGCATGGGTGGAATGATGTAATTCCGCAAAGACTAAATTTATAAAAAAGGTTGTCTATAATTTAGGCAACCTTTTTTTGTTATCACCCTGAAACTCAATTACAAAAGGTATTATTTCTGAAATTCAGATTTTATTTTTAAATTTATTTACATTTAGAACGACTATAAAATTTATTCTTATGAGAATCTTAATTATCGAAGACGAAAAATCATTAAGAGAAGATGTGGTAGATTACCTATCTGAGAATGGTTATAAATGCGATTTTGCTACCACAGTAAAAAGTGCAACTCAAAAACTCTCTGATTTAGTATATAGTTGTGCATTAGTATATATTTGTTTACCTGATGGTTCGGGTATGGAGGTTGTAGATTATATAAAGAAAAATAGTCCTGAAATGGGAGTTATAATGATTACAGCAAAAAATGCCCTAGAAGATAAATTAGAGGGACTGAAAATTGGTGCTGATGATTATCTAACAAAGCCGTTTCATTTATCTGAGTTAAACGCCCGTTTATATTCTGTATTACGCCGAAGAAACTATGGAGGTAAAAACACGCTTTCATTTGAAGGCCTTGAGATAGACACTACCGAGAAAAAAGTAATTGCTAATGGAATTCAATTACAATTAACTAAAAAAGAGTATGAAATACTTGTGTTCTTGGCTAGTAGCCCAACTCATTTAATAACTAAAGAAGCACTTGCAGATTCTATTTGGGGCGATAAAGCCGAGATGGCCTCCTCTTTTGATTTTGTGTATAGTCAAATAAAAAACCTAAAGAAAAAATTAAACGAAGCCGGCATCACTAATTATATTAAGGTGGTATATGGCATGGGCTATAAGTTTAAAGATTAATTATGTAAGTGAAACTACTTACTAAAACAAATATTTATTCTTCAATTACCACAATCCTTCTTTTTACGGCAGGAATCTTTATTATTTATGAAATAATCTTAAGTAAACTAGATAAAGAAGCCGATAGGCGCCTATTGGTTATAAAAACTAAAATCATTAATGGTTTAAATGAAGGTATCTCACCCAATGAGTTTATGTCTAATATCGGACAAAAAATTTATGTTCGTAAAATTAAGCAACAAACACTATTTACCAACCAATTTATTGAATATACAGGAAGAGAATTTGAAGATGACGCAGTAAGTGATGATGAAGAAAATAGAAGATTAACTCAGCGTGAATTGTTATTTCAAACAACCGTGAAAAATCAAGCTTATGAGGTTACAGTATGTATGTCGCTTACAGAGAGTAAGAAAATTGGAAAATATATTGCAGGAGTGGTTTTAATTTTCTTGGTATTGTCTTTTTTTATTTTGTTTTTTCTTAATCGTTATATCTCCGATTTTTTATGGTCGCCTTTTAATGATACTTTATCAAAAATTAAAACATGGAGTATAAAGAAACAAGATAAATTAGTGTTTAAAGACACGGATACAGAGGAATTTCATTTACTAAATGACACCCTAAGAGATTTAACAAATCAAATACAATCCGATTATCAAAATTTAAAAGAATTTACAGAGAATGTGTCGCATGAAGCTCAAACACCATTATCTATTATCAGCACTAAACTAGAATTGCTATTGCAGGATAATAATTATAATGAGAAACAATATAAGCAACTTCAACAAATTTATCATGCCACACAACGTATGCATAAATTAAATGAGGGGTTAATTTTATTAACTCGTATAGAAAATAAACAATTTGTTGAAACCGAGGAGATTAACATTAATCAAGCAATTAACGAAAAGATTGAAATTTTAGAAGATTTTATAGAAGCTAAGCAAATAACAATTCACAAGGAGTTTAAGAAGCAGATGATAAAAGAACTAAATCAAAATTTACTATCCATATTATTAAATAATTTATTTATAAACGCAATTAAATATAATTATGACGAAGGTGGTAGAATTACAGTAGTAGTAGATGAAGATTTCATCTCTATTGAAAACACTAGTCCATCTGAAAAAATTGATAGGCAGTTTATTTATGACCGATTTAATAAAAATTCCATTTCTGGTTCATTAGGTTTAGGTCTTTCATTAATAAAGCGAATAACTGATTTTTTTAATTGGCATATTAGTTATTCATATAAAGACCATACTCATAAATTTAAGATATATTTGTAGTTCATTCAGTTAACGCCTTATGAACACAATGCCAATTTGGTACAGCTCACCTAATTTAGATGAGATTAATCAATTAAATAAAAACACTTTAGGTGAAACTTTAGCCATTGAATTTATTGAAATAGGTCATGATTATTTAGTGGCTACAATGCCAGTTGATAATAGAACCAAACAACCTTTTGGTATTTTACATGGCGGAGCTAATGTAGTTTTGGCCGAAACTATGGGAAGTGTGGCATCATTGTTAACGGTAAATAGAGAGTTGTTTATAGGTGTAGGAATTGAGATAAACGCTAATCATATTAAAGCAGTATCTTCTGGAAAGGTAAAAGGAATTTGTAAACCATTAAATATTGCTGGTAAGAATCATATTTGGGATATTAAAATCTACAATGAGGCCAATGAATTAACCTGTGTGTCTCGATTTACATGTACCATTGTTGCAAAAAACAGGATTTAAACTGATTCATATCGCATTTTGTCTAAAAATGGGATTTTATCTTATTTTTCTGTTAAATTTACGCCTCAAAACTAACTAAACAACACTGTACTATGAAAAAATTTACGTTCATTTTAGTAGCTTGTACTATTATGCTAAAGCCTATGGCTAAAGCCGATGAGGGTATGTGGCTACCAATGTTACTTGGCGAACAAGTTTACGCCGATATGGTTAAAAAGGGATTAAAAGTAACCAAAGAACAACTTTACAGCATGAACCAAGCTTGTATTAAAGATGCCATCATTATTTTTGGTGGTGGTTGTACAGGCGAAATTGTAAGTAAAGAAGGCTTAATCTTTACAAACCATCATTGTGGTTATGGAGCTATTGCTTCGGCAAGTTCGGTAGAGCATAACTATTTAAAAGATGGTTTTTGGGCCAAATCAAAAGCCGAAGAAATATATTCTCCAGGCTTAACAGTTCAATTCTTAGTGAAAATTGCAGATGTGAGTAATCAAGTATCAGAAAAAATAAAAGATATTCCTGCTAAAGAATTAAACCAAAAATTACCAGCCATTTTAAATGAATTGGCAAATAAAGAAACAGAAGGAACAGGCTTTGAGGCACGTATTGTACCCATGTTTAAAGGTAATCAATATTTGTTATTTGTTTACGAACGTTACAAAGATGTTCGATTAGTAGGTACTCCTCCAGAGAATATTGGAAAATTTGGTGGTGATACTGATAATTGGGAATGGCCACGTCATACGGGTGATTTTTCAATCTTTAGAGTGTATGCCAATAAAGAAGGAAAACCTGCAGAGTATTCTGCAGATAATGTACCTCTTAAACCTAAGTACTCACTTCCAGTCTCAATTAAAGGTGTTAAAGATGGTGATTATACGATGATTTGGGGTTATCCTGGTGGAACAAACCGATATGAAACTTCTTTTGGTGTTAAACTAAAAACGGATATCGAAAATCCATCATTAGTAAGTTTAAGAGAAAAGCGCCTTGAATTTATGCTAAAAGAAATGAAGAAAGATCCAGCTGTTAAGATTCAATTAGCTAGCTATTATGCTCAAGTTGCTAATTATTGGAAGTTTTTTGATGGAGAATCAAAACAACTATTAAAACATAAAGTATTTGAAGAAAAACAAGCAGATGAAAAAGCTTTTACAACTTGGGCATCTGGCAAACCTGAGTATGAGAATTTATTTAAAGAATATGAAAAGATTTATAATGAGTGGAGACCATATGCAAAGCAACTTTCGTACATGAAAGAAGGTATATTTGGTTCTCCATTAATTGCCTTTGCTAATACATTGTTAGCTTTAGATAATGCTTTATCTCAGAAAGAATCTTATAAAGAAGGTGTTACAAAAGCCATTGAAACAGCAAAATCAGCTTATGAAAGGTTTATTAACTCAGAAAATGTGGCTTCTGATAAAAATATATTAGCTTTTGTTACTGAGGCTTTTTATACGGATATAGATGCTTCTCAACACCCAGCTGGGTTTTATGAGATGATAAATAAAAAGTTTGGTGATTTGAAAAATAAATCCACTTACGAATCATTTTCTAAAGATGTTGTATCAAATACTATATTACTTGATAAAACAAAATGGAATAATTTTATTTCAAATCCTGATACAGCTATTCTTCGTAAAGATCCTGCCTTTTCGATGGCCCGCATATTTAGTACGAATTTTAATTTAAGATATGCAACTTTATTTAATGAATTTAATAATCAGAATTTTATATTAGGAAAAACGTATTTGAAAGGTGTATTAGAAATGAATAAAGGCAAAAAAGCGATGTACCCTGATGCAAATTTTACTATGCGTGTAAGTTATGGCAAGGTAAATTCATATTCGCCAAAAGATGCTGTAAACTATAATTATTATACAACCTTGAGTGGGGTGCTTGATAAATATAAACCAGGTGATTATGAATTTGATTTACCAACTAAATTAATTGAATTAGCAAAGAATAAAGATTTTGGTCAATATGCTGATGCTACTACAAAAGATATTGTTGTTGGTTTTATTAGCTCTAATGATATCACAGGTGGAAACTCAGGTTCTCCAGTATTAAATGGAAAAGGAGAGTTAATTGGATTAGCTTTTGATGGAAATTATGAGGCTTTGAGCCATAAAATAAAGTTCGATAAAGATTTAAATCGTACAATAAATGTAGATATTAGATATGTGCTTTGGGTAGTTGATAAAATTGGGGGCGCAACTAATATTATTAATGAATTAGATTTACGAAAAATGTAGTATTTTAAAATCATATACTATAAGGGGCTATCATTATTTGGTAGCCTCTTTTTTTATGTTCCAAAAAATATAGTATATTTGAGTTAAATGAACTTTATCAATAAAATTTTAATATCAGCTTTAGCTGTAATTATAACTGCATACTTCTTAAGTGGTGTTACTTTAGGTAATAATCAATTTTTTCAGAGCGATTCAATCGAACTTAATAAATTCGTCACCGCACTCTTAGTAGCAATTGTATTAGCGTTTTTAAATACCATCCTAAAGCCAATTATCACCATTCTATCATTTCCTATTACGATTTTAACTTTTGGTTTATTTCTATTGGTTATAAATACTGTTATAGTTTTATTAGCTAGTAAATTAGTAGAAGGATTTGTAATAAGTGGTTTTTGGACTGCCTTTTGGTTTAGCGTATTGCTTTCCATTGTAAATAGTATTTTAGAATGGTTTGGAAAAGACAAAGAGAAGGATGATAATAAATAATAGAGATAAGAATTTCTTTAAGAGAATAATATGCTTTTTGGTTGTTATTCATTTTTTTACTTTTCCAGCTATATCTCAATCTGTTTCAAAGGAAGATTCGCTTTTTGTTATTTCTTGTATAAACAAAAGTTACAAATTAAAATACTCAAACATTGATTCGTCAGTTTATTACGTCGATATTGCTTATCGAAAAGCTGCAAAATTAAATAGTTTGTATCTTAAGACACTAACTATAGTAGAGTTAGCAATCAGTGCCCAAAATATGGCTGAATATAAAAAATCAGCGGAATATTTTAGAGAAGCAATTAAACTAGCTGAAAAACTAAATAATAAGAAATTATTAACGCAAGTATATACTGGTTTTGGTAATCTATTTGCTATACAGAAACAATACAATCAGGCTAAAGAATATTATAAAAGGGCTATTAAAATTAGTCAGGAAATTAATGATTCTCGAAAAATATCAGTTATATTAATGAACCTAGCAAATATTGAATACAATATTGCTTGTACTAATAATAATTTTATGAAATGTGATTCAGTGTACAATGAAGCACATAACTGGGCAGTTTCAGCACAAGATACGGCACAACTAATTAAATGTCTAGGAAATTGGGCATTAGCTTTAAGTGATGATGAAAAATTTGAATCATCATTAGATAAAATTAAACAAGCAATCAGTTTAGCGAGTCTTGTAAATCATGAAGCAGATTTAGTTTATTTATACTATTGCCTTGGAAGGACTTATGGATTAATGAAATTACATAAGAATGCGATGGAATCTTTTCATAAAAGTATAGAATTAGCCTTAAAATACAAGAATATAGAATTTTTATCTGAGAATTATTACTGTATGGCTGAGTCTAACTATGCGGTTGGAAATTATAAAGAAGCCTTTGAGTATTTTAAAAAGTATAAATCAACAGAGGATACTATTTCGAGTAAGGAGATAGCTAATGAACTAAATACAATAAAAACAAAATATGATACTGAGAAGAAACAGCAAGAGATTGCCTTATTAAAAGCAAATGCCAAAAAAGATAGAATTACTAAAATAAGTCTTACTTCAGGAACTATTCTATTAATATTTTTAGGTTTTTTATTATTGAATCGTTATCGCTTAAAATCAAAAACAAATGCACTTTTAGAGAAACAAAATCAAATTATATCTGAGAAAAATAAAGATATCTCAGATAGTATTAATTATGCTAAAAAAATTCAAGATGCTATTTTGCCTGATGATACAGACATAAGAGAAATTTTTCCTGAAAGCTTTGTTTTTTCTATGCCAAAAGATGTTGTAAGTGGTGATTTTTATTGGTGTACTCAGTATAAAGATTATAAATTATTTGCTGTTGCTGATTGTACAGGTCATGGAGTTCCTGGTGCATTTATGAGTATGATTGGAAATACACTATTAAATCAAATTGTTATTGAACGACATATAATAAAACCAAATCTTATTTTAGATGAACTTAGAAAAGAAATTATAAAAGTACTAAAACAAGGCGAAGATCGAATAAATAAAGATGGTATGGATATTTCATTAATTTGTATTGATTCAAAGAAAAACACCGTTGAGATTGCCTGTGCTAATAATCCTGTTTGGATAGTAAGAAAAGACACTAATGGAATTGCTTCATTGATTGAAATTAAGCCCGATAAACAACCAATTGGTTACATAAGTAGTAATCAAACTGCATTTACACTTCATACTGTAGAGCTTTTTAAGGAAGATGTTATATACCAATTTACTGACGGTTTTGCTGACCAATTTGGAGGAAGCCAAGGAAAAAAATTCAAGTATAATCAGCTTAAAGCTCTTTTAGTTGGGTTTCATGGCACAAGCATGAATCAACAAGCAGAGAAACTTAGAACGCAATTTATAGACTGGAAAGGTCAATTAGATCAAATTGATGATGTATTATTGTCTGGTATTAAGGTGGCCGTTAAAAAAGGTTAAGCATTTTTTACCCATCAATTAACTTGCTATTTTTGAAAGAAATGAATAGGTATAATATTGGTATTGTTTCTGTCTTAGTAGGTGTTGCGCTCATTGCACTCATTGCTGTACAATTATATTGGATTAAAAGTTCGGTTAAATTAAAACAAGAAGAATTTGAACATTCTGTAAAGGATGCGCTAAAATCTACCTCGCAAAAACTAGAAAAAATAACAACCGCCAACAAAATTGCTAAAAAAATTAAGCTAAGAAAACAAGGCGTAAAAATAACCAAACAAGGCATTGTTTCACCCGAAAATCCAACCGGAAAAGATGTGCAGGTGAGAATTTTTGAAGAACTCAGTACCGATTCTTCAGGTGTTGTAACAAGTAAACTTTCTCAAAAAGAATTTATAAATGATTCTTCTATAAAATACAATCAGTTTTTACCGTTTGAACTTCGTAATACATCTACTTCTACATTTAAAGACATACAGTCATTAAGAAACGAACTCTTTCATACTAAAACCGAAATGGTAAATGATTTATTTGATGAGTTAATTAGTATTAATATTTATAAAGATTATAAACCAAAAGTGGACTCTCTTTTATTAGATTCTATCTTACACCAAGAATTATTAGCAGAAGGAGTTACAACAAAATACACCTATAACCTAAGTAGTAACATTACTAAAACTAGTAAATCGTTTAATGATGCTCAACGAGATTGCGATTCACTTGGTTGTTCAATGAAAATTAATCTTTCCCCGAATAATGTGTTTGTAACCCCTCAATATCTTAGTATTCGTTTTCCAGACCAACATACCTATTTATTACAAACTATGTGGACTATGTTGGGAGTTTCAGCTCTAGTTATTTTAATATTAATCGTTGCTTTTTATTATACCATTTCTACTATTTCTAAACAAAAGAAATTATCGGTTATTAAAAATGATTTTATTAGTAACATGACGCATGAGTTTAAAACACCAATTAGTACCATTTCGTTAGCTGCTGAGATGCTGAACGATTCTACTATTACTAAAACCCCCGAAAAACAAGAACGTTTTGTGAAAATGATTAGAGATGAAAATAAACGGTTAAGTATTTTGGTAGAAAGTATCTTACAAACTTCAATCCTTGATAAAGGAGAATTCAAATTAAAACGAAGCGAAATAGATGTGCATGAAATAATTAATCAAGCCATTTCAAATACACAATTATTGATTGACCAAAGCAAAGGCTCAATAACTAAAAATTTAGATGCAACAAAATCAGTTATTAATGCCGATAAAGTTCATTTAACAAATATTATATTTAATTTAATAGATAACGCTATTAAATATTCAAAAGATACTGCCCAAATAGTAGTTTCAACTAAAGATACCGAAAACGGAATAGAAATAGCCATAAAAGACAATGGAATAGGTATAAGTAAAGAAAATTTGAAAAAAATATTTGAAAAGTTTTATCGCGTTCCAACAGGCAATGTACATAATGTAAAAGGTTTTGGATTAGGGCTGAGTTACGTTCAGGCAGTAGTGGAGAAACACTTTGGCACAATTAATGTAGATAGTGAAATTGGACAGGGTAGTACCTTTAAAATTGTATTGCCATTAAAACCAAATAAACAAGTTTAAAAAAGTAAATATTATAAGTTATGGAAAACGTAAAGACACAAATTTTATTAGTAGAGGACGATCCTAATTTAGGAACATTGTTACAAGAATATTTAGAAGCTAAAGGATTTGAAACAAAGCTTGCCACTGATGGTAAAAAAGGCTTTGACGCATTCTGTAAACAAGATTTTGATTTACTATTACTAGATGTGATGATGCCTGTAAAAGATGGATTAACTCTCGCAAAAGAAATTAGAGTAACGGATAAAAACGTTCCTATTATTTTCTTAACGGCTAAAAGCATGAAAGAAGATACTATCGAAGGTTTTAATGCCGGAGCAGACGATTATATTACTAAACCTTTTAGTATGGAGGAACTATTAGTGCGTGTTAATGCCGTTCTACGTCGTAGTAACAAGCAACGTTCGCATAATGCAGAAGAAACATCATTTAGTATTGGTAAATATTCATTTAACTCTGAAACTCAACAATTAGTTATTAATGGCTCTGAGCAAAAATTAACCACTAAGGAAAGCCAATTAATGCGATTATTATGTGTGCATAAAAACGAGGTATTAGATAGAAATTTCGCACTTAAAACCATTTGGCACGACGACAATTACTTTAATGGTAGAAGTATGGATGTGTACATTGCTAAATTACGCAAATACTTAAAAGATGATTCTAAAGTTGAGATTGTGAATATACACGGTAAAGGATTTAAACTTTTAGTGAATTCCTAAACTAAAATAATAAAATATCAAAAAAAACGGCTTATTTTGTATGAACAAATAAGCCGTTTTTCATTGTACACCATTCATCAAATAGCTCAAATTATCTCCGCTAAGGTTATTGGCAATAGTCAAGCAACTATTCAACATTTATTAATTGATAGCAGGCAGTTAATGGAGCCTTCTTCGGTTTTATTTATTGCCTTAGTTTCTAATAGAAATGATGCTCATCAGTACATTCCACAACTTATACAACGAGGTGTTCAATCTTTCATAGTTAATTCCATCCCAGTTGAATGTGAAAACAATCATGATATTTGTTTTTTGGTAGTTCCTGATACTATACAGGCACTTCAAAAATTAGCAACCTATCATCGTTCTCAATTTCAGGTTCCAGTAATTGGTATAACAGGTAGCAATGGCAAAACCATTGTGAAAGAATGGTTGTATCAGCTATTAAAATCAGATTATCATATAATAAGAAGCCCTAAGAGTTATAATTCACAAATAGGCGTGCCACTTTCGGTATGGCAAATAAATTCTCAACACAACTTAGCTATTTTTGAAGCGGGTATTTCACAGATTGGTGAAATGGAAAACCTCGAAAGAATTATTCAACCAAGTATTGGTGTTTTCACATCTCTTGGTTCGGCACACAATGAGGGATTTGATGATTTAAACAAAAAATTGAATGAAAAACTCTTGTTGTTTAAGCATTGCCAAACAATTATTGTGAATGCCTTATCTTTAGATAAAACACTTTATCAACACGTTCCTTCATCCGCTTTTGTAATTTCAAGAGATAAAGAAGCTACATTACAAATAATCAATATTCATTCAGAAAGTCTTTCCACTAGCATACAAGCTAATTATCAAAACCAAGTGGTAAAAATTGAAGTGCCTTTTACAGATTCGGCAAGTGTAGAAAATATCATTACGTGTTGGGCGGTTTTGTTGCACTTAAATATTTCTAATTCTGAAATAAATTTAAGATTGCAAAAATTGTCGCCAGTTGCTATGCGATTAGAATTAAAACTTGGAATAAATAATTGCGTATTAATTAATGATTTTTATAACTCAGATGTAAATGCTTTAGAAATTGCATTACATCATTTAAAACAACAGCATCGAGGCGGAAAAAAAATAGTAATACTTTCGGATATAGAACAAAGTGGGAAAACGAAAGAGGTATTATACCAACACGTTGCTAAATTGTTGCAACATTTTAAAATAGATGTTTTAATAGGAGTTGGAAAAGATATTGGTTCGCAAAAACAATGGTTTAAACTTACTTCATTTTTCTTTGACAACACTCCGCAGTTTATTTCAAAATACCAAGCTATTGCTGATTTACAATTCAAGGATGCCATTATTTTATTAAAAGGTGCTAGAAGTTTTGAATTTGAATCAATTAGCAAATTACTACAACAAAAAAGCCATGATACGGTATTAGAAATTAATTTGAATCATCTAATTCATAACATTAATTATTATCGTTCTAAACTTTTAAAAGATACCATGATTATGTGCATGGTAAAAGCTACTGGATATGGTAGTGGTAGTACCGAAATTGCATTTACCTTACAACATCATCGGGTAGATTATTTAGCAGTTGCTTATACAGATGAAGGTGTTGAATTGCGTAGAGCTGGAATCCATTTACCTATTATGGTAATGAGTCCTGAAGAATCATCGTATGATGATATGATAGCTTATAATTTAGAACCTGAGATATATTCTTTTAAAGTAGCTCAAGAGTTTATTCAAGCATTACAAAACAGAGCCATAACCAACTGCTATCCTATACATATTAAGTTAGATACAGGTATGCATCGTTTAGGTTTTGAACAAAATCAAATTACGGAGTTGTGTCAGTTTTTACAATCACAACCAAGTGTTTATGTTAAGAGTGTTTTTTCGCACTTGGCTGGAAGTGATGATAGCTCGTTAGACGATTTTACTCATCAACAAATCGAGAAGTTTAAATTAATGTCGCAACAAATAGAACAATCTTTAAATTATAAAATTATCAAACACATTTGTAATTCTTCGGCTATTACACGGTTCCCAGAAGCGCAATTTAATATGGTACGATTAGGTATTGGCATGTATGGTATAGGGTTTAATAATGCCGATAAATCTCAGTTACAAAATATTAGTTCGCTTAAAACACGTATTTCGCAAATTAAAAATTTAAATATAAATGAAACAGTTGGTTATAGCCGTAAAGGGCAATTATATAAAGAGAGTAGAATAGCTACAATTCCTATTGGATATGCAGATGGATTTAGTCGTCAGTTAGGAAATGGTAATGCAGCCGTGTATATTAATCAACAAGCTTGTAGAACAATTGGGAATATCTGTATGGATATGTGTATGATAGATGTAACCTCTATATCATGTCAAGAAGGTGATGAAGTGATTATTTTTAATCAAGCAGAACATATTTTTAAATTAGCAGAAGCTATGGGCACAATTCCATACGAAGTATTAACCAGTATATCAACTAGAGTAAAACGAGTGTATCTTCAGGAATAATGCTATTTTTTAATAACTATACATATCTATTGTTTCACACCAAGCTAAATTTGTATAGTTATTTATTTATACTAAGTGTTTTAATGTTGTTGGCTTGTTCAGAAACAAAAGAAGAACCCAAAACGCATGAAGAAGTTTCTGAAAACCCTACTTTTGTTGAGATTGCTCCTATTATTTATAAGAACTGTACACCTTGTCATCGTAAAGGGGAAAGTGGACCAAACGAATTACTAACCTATGACGATATAAAAAAGAATGCCAATAAAATAAAATTTGTAACTCAAACACGTTTTATGCCACCTTGGCCAGCCGACCCAAATTATACACATTTTATTGGCGAACGCGTTTTAACTAAACAAGAAATAACATTAATAAAAACTTGGGTTGAAAATGGTACACCACTTGGTGATGCAGATAAAGTACCCTTACCACCTGTTTTTCAAACAGGTTATAATTTAAGAAAACCAGATGCAGTTATTAAAATACAAGAAGCCATTAAAATTAAAGGTAATGGTACTGATCATTTTTTTATCGTGAAAATGCCTTCATCTATTCCAAAAGACACATTTGTTAGCTATTTTGAGTATGTTCCATCTAATCGAAAATTAGCACATCATGTCAATGGACATCTTGTAAATTATAAAGAAGGAGCAAAACAAAATTTAAGAAACGGTATTTCTTATGATTTTGATAATTACCATTCTAATTATGTACCGCTTTATGAAAAAATGAATTTATTAAATGACGATGGTACCTTCCCAACTCTCACGCCCAATACAGTTTATTACTTACCTGGCTTCACACCACAAATTTATCCTAATGGTATTGGTGGTTATCGTATGAATAAAACTTCGGCTATTTTGTTAGCCAATTTGCATTTTGGCCCAAGTGCGATAGATGTATTAGATAGTTCTTATATTAATGTGTTTTATGGTGCAAAACCTAAACGCCCTGTTTATGAAACGCAATTGGGTACATTTGGTATTTCAAAGATTGAACCCGAATTGATTATTCAACCCAATAAAATTCAAACTTTTCATACGCAAGGTACATTAAACGGAGATGCTTCTATATTATCTATCAACCCGCACATGCACTTACTAGGCAAATCTTTTTGGGCTTTTATTGTTACTCCAAATCAAGATACGATTCCATTAATTAAAATCAATAAGTGGGATTTTAGATGGCAATATTATTATACATTTCCTAATCCAGTAAAATACACCAAAGGATCAGTAATACATGTGTATGGAACCTTTGATAACACCGCTCAAAATCCAAACAATCCCAATCGTCCTCCTAAATTAGTAACACAAGGCGATGGTACCAGAAGTATGAGAACCACCGAAGAAATGTTTCAATTTATTTTTACTTATATGCCATATCAGCCTGGAGATGAGCATATTAATTTACAACCTAACATCAATTAAAATTAAAATTAAAATAAGCATGACACCTAAGTTGTATATTGTACCAACACCCATCGGTAATTTAGAAGATATAACTCTAAGAGCCATTCAGGTGTTAAAGGCAGTAGATTTAATTTTGGCAGAAGATACGCGTAACACCATTCATTTATTAAAACATTTTGAGATAGATAAACCACTGCGTTCGTATCATGCACATAACGAACATCAAATTGTAGAACAAATTACAGAGTTAATAGCTATGGGAAAATCGGTTGCTTTGGTATCTGATGCTGGAACGCCTGCTATTTCAGATCCGGGATTTTTGTTAGTACGTGCCTGTATTAAACAACACATTTCGGTTGAAACTCTACCTGGTGCTACGGCTTTTGTACCAGCATTAGTGAATAGCGGATTGCCTTGTGATAATTTTGTATTTTATGGGTTCCTTCCCCAAAAAAAAGGACGTCACACTAAGTTGCTTTCATTAAAAGACGAAACTCGTACGATGATTTTTTATGAGTCGCCATTTCGTTTAGTAAAATTATTAGAAGAGTTTAAAGAATATGTAGATGGCGAAAGACCATGTTCTGTGTCAAGAGAGTTATCTAAATTATATGAAGAAACAGCCAGAGGTACGGTGGAGGAACTTATTACACATTTTAACTCAAAACCTGTAAAAGGAGAAATAGTAGTAGTTTTAGCTGGAAAAGCAGACTAATTTAAAGACGGAAAAAACGAGTAATCAGCAAACACTTTGTTGCTAGGACTGATTGGTATAAATAAATGCTTTTTCAAAATCAATAGTTCATATATCGTGTTTCGTAAACTCATAGCTATATCTGAAAAAATTAAAATATACACACTCAAAAGACTATGTGTAGATTTACATACTACACTATTCTAGTTACTGTTATTGCAAAGAATATAGAAATTAATTCAATTATATGAGTATATGGACACCATTTGCACTTACAAAACTTTGTATCCAAACGAGCTAGATTTTTTTATAGTATGTTTAACTTTAACATCACATAACTGAGTATTAATTAAGTGCTATATTGAAACTTAAGTTCTAATTTGAGGTGATTTTTTTGTATATTTGTATATATTTCTATGAAAGGTAAAACACTTGTAAATATTGAGATTGACAAGCTAACAAACTCTATTGAAAATGTGATTACAGGCGAATCTTTTGAAACTGAATTTAGTAGAGTTGCCAGTATCAAAGAAATTAAGAAAGCAGATTGGGTTTTTGACTGGTATAAAGAGTTGAAAAGTAAAAAGAATGATGTATATAAAATGACAACTATTGAGAACAAGCACATTATACAAGGCTTAGTTTCACTTAGTGTTGATGAGGGCTTTGTTTTTGTAAATCTAGTTGAAAATGCTAAATTTAATAGGGGTAAAGAAAAAGTTTATTCTGGTGTGGGTGGTAACTTATTTGCATTTGCTTGTTTAAAATCCAAAGAATTAGGTTTTGAAGGTTGCATTAGCTTTTTATCAAAATCTTCGCTATTTGAATATTATAGCAAGTCTTTAGGAGCAATTAAAACAATTGGTCAACGTATGGTAATTTTAGAACAAGAAGCTGATGAGTTGATAAAGCAATATTTTAAAAATAAATAATATGAAAAGGAAAGTTACGATAGAGCCAGATTTATCAGTGATTAATAAAAAACCTACTAAAAAAGAAATAGAGGAGCTTAGAGAGTTTATTAAAGAATATAAGAAAAATCAAGCTCTAAACAAAAAGCATCGTAAGGCTGCTTAGTAGTTTTAGCTGGAAAAGCAGACTAATTTAAAGACGGAAAAAACGAGTAATCAGCAAACACTTTGTTGCTAGGACTGATTTTTATCATTTCTTGTCCCCACACATTATCTGGTAATTGTGTAATTAGTTGCTTATAATTTCCTGCATGATGAAACCAAGAATCGTTTAAAATTTCATCTTCTAACTGTTCAGCGCTCCAACCTGAATAACCAATATAAAAACGAATTTGATGTGCTTGGATTTGATGTTTTTCTATCATCGAACTTAGTGCCATAAAATTCCCTCCCCAATATACATCTTCTGTAACTCTAATACTATCAACTAGTTGAGAGCCTAAAGTGTGTGTGTAAAATAGTTGATTGGTAGAAACAGGTCCTCCTTCAAAAATTGGAAAATGTGCATTCTTAAGATGAGGAAAAATATCATTTAAAAGTAAACCTGTTGGCTTGTTAATTACAAAACCCAAACTGCCTTCCTTGTTATGTTCGCATAAATAAATAACCGAACGATAAAAATATTCGCCCCGCATAAATGGTTTAGCTATTAAAATATCACCTGCTGTTATCAAAATAAACTATTTATATTTGTGTAAAATTACGAAAATGAATACGGTAAGTCAATACATTTCACAATTAAGAACTGATTTCACAAAGGGTGAATTAAACGAACAGATGTTAGAAAAAACACCCGATTTACAATTTGAAAAATGGATGAACGAAGCTGTAAAATCTGAGGTTACTGAAGTGCAAGCGTTTAACTTATCTACTGTGGATGCACATCACAAACCATCGTCGCGTATTTTATATTTGAGAGAATTTAAAAATAATGAATATTGTTTTTTTACGAATTACCAATCTCGCAAAGGCGAACAAATTTTTACAAATCCACATGTGTGCATGTTGTTTTTTTGGCCAGAGTTACAACGACAAATTAGAATTGAAGGAGTAGTAGCAAGAAAAGAAGATGCAGATAAGAGCGATGATTATTTTAATAGTCGTCCCGAAGAATCAAAAATTGGAGCTTGGAGTTCGCCTCAAAGTAAAGTGATAAAGGGCAGAGAAGAATTACTGACTTTATTAGAACAAAATACGGAGCAATTTAAAGATAAAAAAATTCCTCGTCCTGATTTTTGGGGCGGATATATTGTTAAGGCTCATTATTATGAGTTTTGGCAAGGTCGTATGAGTCGTTTACATGACAGAATGATTTATACCTTACAAGATAATAAATGGAAAATTGAACGTTTAGCACCATAATATTTTTCAAAATTTGTTGTGCTTTTTAAACGACCAAACAAAAAGAAACCTATTTTTATGGCATGACTAAACAAGAAAAAATTAAAAATTTCGATCCTAATAGTGTAGGAGATGTTAATGCGAATATGTTCGGACTACCGTTTACAACGGCCGAAAGTGAAATTGTTTTAATTCCGGTTCCTTGGGAAGTTACTGTGAGTTATGGTGGAGGAACAATTGATGGACCGCAACAAATATTTGACGCCTCGTTTCAAGTTGATTTATACGATCCTATTGTAAAAGATGCTTGGAAATTAGGAATCTCGATGGATGATTTTAGTGAAGAGCTAAGAAACAACAGTGAAACTTATCGCCCGGTTGCCGAAGTAATTATTGATAGACAGGCAAATGGCGAGGCGGTGGAAGAAATAGCCGAAATTAAAACCATTAATAAAGTGTGTGCCGAAATGAATGCTTGGGTGAAACAACGTGCCCTACATTTCTTTAAACAAAACAAAACCGTTGGTTTAGTTGGCGGTGATCATTCTACACCATTAGGGATTATACAAGCTACTGGTGAACACTTTGGCGAATTTGGAATTTTGCATATAGATGCGCATGCTGACTTGAGAGATGCTTACGAAGGTTTTGAGTTTTCTCATGCCTCTATTATGTTTAATGCACTTAAAGAAAAAAACGTCAAAAAATTGGTACAGGTTGGCATTAGAGATTTTTGTCAGGCTGAATTGGAAGTCATTCATCAATCTAACGGACGAGTAAAAACTTTTTTTGATAGAGATATTAAGCAACAACAATATCAAGGTAAAACTTGGGATGCTGTTTGCAAAGAAGTGATTAACGAATTACCTCAAAATATTTATTTAAGTTTTGATATTGATGGCTTAGATCCAAAACTTTGCCCTGGCACTGGAACTCCAGTGGCTGGTGGTTTTGAAACCGACCAAGTTTTATACTTATTAGAACAAGTAGTAGCTTCAGGTAAAAAAATTATAGCCTTCGATTTAAATGAAGTAGCAGGAGAAGATGAGTGGAATGCTAATGTTGCAGCACGCTTATTATACCGCATTGCTAATTTAGTAGCTTATAGTCAAGGTAAAAAAGCGTAATCATAATTTGACTTTTATTGCATGAATTTAAGGTGGTAAATATTTTGAAACTGAGCTCTCGAAGTATGTTAGCTGAGCTTGTCAAAGCTCAACACAGGATTAAATCGAAGTAAAAATCGGTTAATCCCTATATGTTAGTGGGACGTGCACTTTAAATGTCTAGTATTACTCTAATGTTAGTCTTGAGAGTTTCTATTTGGTCCTTTGTCAAAACTCCTAGTCTTTTTTTAAGGCGATTATTGTCTATTGCGCGAATTTGATCAACTAAAATGTCTGATGGTTTGTCGAGCTGACCTTTTTTCAAATGCACACGTAATAACTGAATGTCTTTATTAACTTTTGATGTTACGGGACACACAAGAGTAGATGGATGAAATTCATTCAATAAGTCTGTTTGAACAATTACAACAGGTCTTGTTTTTCCAGGTTCAGTCCCTATTCTTGGGTTAAGATCCGCAAGCCAGATGTCGAATTGCTTAAGCTTCATCTATCAACTTTTCAAATTCGTGCAATATATCCATTGAATCTTTTCGAGTCAGTTTTGATTCATTCTCAAGTTGCTTTTTTAAAAGACGTCTTTTATTGAAAAGATTGTAAATCTTAACCGCTTCATTTATGTAACGATTTCTTGCGAGTTTCAGTTTTGAGGTAATTTTTTCAGCCTCGTTGTATATGTCGTCGTCAAGTTTTAATGATAATGTTTTCATGTTAGATTACTTTTTACAAAAGTATATATTAAAAGTATATACTCCAAATTTATTTTCTCATTTAAGATGGTCGAATTTCGGGGAAGCATACAATAACTCCTAAAAGCCGCATGCAGATTGAGTTTAAGAGCCTCGAAGATTTTATTGAA
>JADLER010000026.1 GCA_020846025.1 Bacteroidia bacterium
ACTTGCAGGAGCATCATATTTAATATTTGAAAAAAATTGTTTCATATTTTTATAGTTCGATTTTATAGATTATTGTTTTTTATTCTAAACACAATAATTACAAGGAGATGCGAGAAATTAGACATTAATTTAATCACTACCACATAAGTCTAACTCTTAATAGAATAAACTTAGGTAAGATGACGTTTCATTCTCTCATTCACACACGACACCTTAAAAACAAGTTAAAGTGTTTTCAATTAATGAGTTTTAAATTATAGATTGATGTAGTCTTAGTTGGAAATACACTAAGAACACTAGCACTCTTTATAGAGTAGCCATTAAGCAATATTTGGTGGGGGAACTATCACATCGATACAAACATCTTTATAATGTTTGATTAAATAGGTAGAACAAAGAGGGCTCTTATCTACTTGATCGAGCAAATGTAATTTTGACCTAGAGTACTTTATTAATTTAAAATTTTCTTTGTGCGTTTCTTCCTCCTCAGTCATCGAAATAGAAGTGTTAATACCTTTACTGTACATTGAATAAATAACCACCACATTAAACGTAGTGAATATTATTAACAAGGTTGCAGCGATTAGTCTTCTCATTTCCCCACAAAGATAATAAAAACTAATAGAAATTACTGCATCAGTTATATGATATTTAACACAATTTTTGATGATTAAAATCTAAACTATACTTTAGAGGATAGAATTTAAAAAAGGATGGATTTCATAATTAAAACATCATGTTTTTCGGTAATTCAACCTCGTAATAGAACCACTAGTTAAAACACCGATTCATCTACTATTGGCTCATAAGCTTCTAGAGTTAAATCATCAACGTAAATGGAATGATTACTTTGATTCCAAAAATACCATTGTACAAAATCATTCTTATTCCAAAAATCGGGGGTTATGTAATATAATTCTAGTTCATTCCACACACCTTGTTTGTACGAACTATTTTTAATCTTCTTAGATTTTACGCTAAACCATTTGTTACTATGTTGCATATTAATCAATAACTCTGCATCTAAACTATCTGGTGGCATCCTTGTAAAAAACTTTGTGCTTAACCTAAAAATTAAGTGCGACTTTTTTGTGATTTTTTTATATGGTATATCATTTGGCAAAATGCAAAATCTATTAAACAGATTAGTTTCGTAACTATTAGGTAATGATGAGGCAAGAAAACCTCTTGTCCAAATGCTGTCCTTTATAGTTTTATCAAAATCATCTACTTTTCTTAAAACCAATTTGTAATTACTTAAATCTGGAACTACGGTGTCATATTTAAAATTAAGTGCAGTCTTATCCATCAATAGTAATGCTTTTTGTTCTTTGGTTGGTTTTTCTGTTTGTAAAAAGGTTGAAAAGTAGTACGCTCTTGACATATTAGAGCCGTGTATGATACCCTTGGTAACTTGCCACGATTGAAATAAATTAAGTGCAATTAAAAACATCACGATTGTTACAAATAGATACTTAAATCTATGTTTATTTATTTCCACAAACATAAACCCAAGTGGTATTGATAAAATAACATACGATGGGATAATGGCTCTAGAACTAAAAGAATCGCCATACCACCAACACGACCAACTAGACATCACATAAAAGTTGAGAATAAAATAAATAAAAACAGACAAAAACATGGTTCTATTCTTTTTGAATAAAACAAACAATCCTATTAAAGCAAATAACATAATAGGCGTATAAAGCAACCATCCTTTTCTAAAACTAAATAAAAATTCAAACACGTAGGGTTTTAAAAAATTAAATCCTTCTCCTAAGTTATTTTGGTAGCTATAAAACAAAAACTTTCCAGTGGTATATTTCCAATACATTAATTGAATGGAAACTATTATACCAAATATTAAAATACCTAAAGTAAGTTTAAACTTATGTTGTTTTAATAACTCATATTTTAACAACAAAGTTTGCTTATTATATACATTGTAAAACAAAAAGAATAAAACAACTAAAAACTCAGGAGGCCTTACAATGGCTATTAATCCTAACAAAACAAAGATGTAGATTAAATGTTTAAGTTGATAAGTTTTGTGCCATTGAATAATATAATAAATACAAAGCGCTAATAAGGTAAACATAATATTATGTACCATTAATGGCTGCCCATGAATAGACACTTGTATTAAGTAGTTGGTAGCAAAAACAGTTATTAATATAACAACGGCTACTATCTTATCTGAAAAAAAAGATTGAAGGATTTTCTTTAAATAATATAACCCCACACAGGTATAAAAGAAACAACCAGCAACCACACTCCATTGGTACGGTTTAGAGAATCCATCTTTTGGATAGTTCAAAATTTCGGCAAATACATCTGCAATTAAATAAAATGGAGCATACGCAATAGCCATACCAATTGGGTATTTAATAACCCAATAACTAGTAGATTCTGAAGCTTTATAAGCTTGATAAAAACCATCGTTTATTTGATATTTTGATAACAAGGCAAACACCTCATCTATATTAGATAAGCGAATATCATTAAAATGAAATGTTGCAGGTAAATACAGATAATAACCTAGTACATCAAAAATAAAAACGTTCTCTGGAGTTTTAACTAAAATGAGATAGGTAATAAATCCAATAGCAAATAAAAAAGATAAGAAAGAAAAACTGAGACGGTTATTGACATACCTCATCATGTTATTTAGCTTTAAATAAGCCGTATTTTAAGATACAATATATAGCTCTAAACCCATCTTTCCATCCAATTTTTTTACCCTCTTCATACGTTCTTCCATAATATGAAATACCAACCTCATAAATACGAATATTTGTTATACGAGAGATTTTTGCAGTTACCTCAGGTTCAAAACCAAATCGTTTTTCCCTCAATGAAATATTCTTAATAATATCTGCTTTAAATAATTTATAGCAGGTTTCCATATCTGTTAGGTTTAAATTGGTAAACATATTAGATAAAAGAGTTAACCATTTATTCCCTATAGAATGCCAGAAAAATAAAATACGATGCGGTTTCCCTCCAATAAAACGGCTACCATACACAACATCGGCCATGCCGTTTAATATTGGTTTAAGTAAAATATTATACTCCTCAGGATCATACTCTAAATCTGCATCTTGAATAATTACATAATCCCCCGTAGCTTTTTTTATACCCGTGTGTAAAGCTGCTCCCTTCCCTTGATTAAATTCATGTTTAAAATACTGAATATTCAAATCGGGATTTTGTACTTTGTAATTTTGAATAGCTTCTTCGGTATTATCTTTCGAGAAATCATTTACAATTATTATTTCTTTTTGTACGTTATTAGGTAAACTTACCGCCTTTACCTTATTTAATATGTGATGAATGGTTTTCCCTTCATTGTACGCTGGTATAACAATTGATAATAACATAAACAAACCTACATATATTTAATTAGAAATCAAACGATTTCGATTTTACTTTTTAATTATTGTGTACTTTAAATCATCTACTAAATTATAACCCTTCTCTGTATTAGCAAAAACCTTTAAATAATTACTATCATTATTTTGCGATTCTAAAACTTCAACTATTTGTGTCATCTTTGCCCAACCATCATCACCTGCAGAAAACTGATTTCTAAACACAACATTCCATGAAACCATTTCGTTGTTAGCATCTATCGACACAACAAGCCCTAAATCTCTACCATCTGCATCAGTCTTAGCCATACATTCTACAACAATATAAAACGAACCACTAAAACCTAAGTCTTTTATTGGGAAACCAAATCCCTTTGAATACCAATTATCTTTACCAACTTTGCAAGCCTTTTTACTCTTAAATCCTCCATCTACAATTTTACTAGCATCATCATCTTGCTCATAGGTCATTAATTCCATTTTAAATATCTTTCGATTCTCTAAGATTGATTTTAATCTATCCTCGTTAATAGTTGCTAAGTCTGTTTTAAGGAAAACATCCCAAAATTTCTGTTTATCCATTAATACGGTGTCAATTAATAGATTACTATATTGAAACGCTATTAATTGACCAAAGAATACAAATGGAATGGAAAGTGCTAACAGTACCTTTTTTGTTTTTGGTTGGATATAATTGAGTAAGAACAAAACAGTAATGATAATGATTGGATAAAAATCAATAGCGGGTCTTATACTTAATCCTCCACCATACCACCAACACCACCACGAAGATGTAATGTAAATGAAGACGAACATGGTAATAAAGAAAATAATTCTTTTAAACCAAAAACGAGTTGATAATAAAATAAAAAGAACCATCAGAAATAATAATGGAGCGTAGATAAAAATACCCTTTCTGTAACTAAATAACACATTCATTATTTCAGGATTCTTAAAATCAAAAGTTTCTCCTTCATAAGTCATCACAAAAAAATCTCCAGTTTGTAAATAATAAAATGTAAACTGTATTACAACGCCTAACACGGGCATTAAAAGAAATAATAGAGTTCCGAAAAAATGTTTTATAATTATTTGTTTAAGGAATAATAAGTAAGATTTAAAATTTTCAAAGAAAAAAGGCGTAAACAATACAACTACTACGTTTACAGGCCTTATTAATATCACTAATGCTAGAGCTAATCCTAGCATTACTAGACGTTTAGTTGTGATGTCGGTTAATAACCTCACAAAACAATATAAAAACAAGCTTACAGCAAAAAAAGAATATACATGAGACATGGACGGCTCCTGTATGGTATAATGAAACAAATTAGTAGAAAGAAAAACCATAAAACAAACAAGCATGGTTGTTTTTTCTGATATTAAAAAATGTTTAGCAACTTTTGTTAATAGCTTTACCGCTAATAGAAAATAAACCAAAGAAGCAATACTAATTAACATTAAAAAAGTATCGGTATATCCATTTATATCTGTTCCTGCAATAGCCGAAATAAGAATTCCTAACAAAAAAAAGGGCAACATACAAAATGCAGTACCACTATAATATTTATTGACGCCCTTGTCTTTATAAGGACTTATATAAGGCTTATAAAACGGCTTAATGTAATTTTCTTTTACATCATAGTAACTGTAGGTAAAATCTTGATAGATGATGGCTGCTGGTAAATAACAATAATATCCTAAACCATCAGAGGAAACTGAATTGACCAAGCCGTTTTGACGTTCGCTAAGAAAACGTTGTGTGGTTACAACTAAAAATAAACTAACAAAAAGAAATAAATATTTCTTTTTCCATAAAAATGTTTTTAATCCTTGAAACATCATTCAGTTATAGCGACATCTCTGGAATCTCTCCTTCTACAATTAATTTACCAGCAGTGGCATTTTTAATTTGCTCTACACTCACGCCTGGCGCTCTTTCTAATAATCGGAAGCCTCCTTCTGACATTACTTCTAACACGGCTAATTCGGTAACAATACGTTTCACACATTTAATTCCTGTAAGAGGCAACTCGCACTTAGGTAGTAATTTTGATTCGCCTGCTTTATTAACATGTTGCATAGCCACAATAATGTTTTTGGCGCTGGCTACTAAATCCATTGCACCACCCATACCTTTCACCATTTTACCTGGTATTTTCCAGTTAGCAATATCTCCATGCTCACTTACTTCCATAGCGCCTAAAATAGTTAAATCTACTTTTTGTGCTCTAATCATTCCAAAGCTAGTGGCCGAGTCGAATATAGATGAGCCGGGTAACAAAGTTACTGTTTGTTTACCTGCGTTAATTAAATCAGCATCTTCTTCTCCCTCAAAAGGAAAAGGTCCCATGCCTAATATACCGTTTTCGGATTGTAACACTACGTTTACACCCTCGGGAATATAATTTGCTACCAAGGTAGGAATCCCGATTCCTAGGTTTACATACATGCCATCTTTTACTTCGCGTGCAATACGCTTTGCAATTCCATTTTTATCTAACATGGTTAAATTATTTAATGCACAGCGAAAGTAATAAAAAAAATAGAAAATAGATAGAAAAATACTAAGTATTGCGTGTTTTAATTATCTCAAATTTAAAGTCGTTTCTATCCTCATATCTATCAAAAATAACTCTTTCCCCATCTTCATTCGTTTTTAAATATTTGTTATGAAAAGTTTTAATCTTAAATCGTCCATTTCCTATACTTTCAATCTTAAATCTTTCATTAAGATTATATTTTGTGCCATCAAACAAGATTAAATTACCATATTCAAAGGCAATTCTAGCAAACTGGTTATTTTCGGTTTTGATTTGTGAATTACCATCTGCAAAAGTGGTAATGATAAATTTAGTTTTATTAGAATTACAAGTAAGCTTGTTGTTGTCTATAGAGAAATAGCCATGTGTTAAAGACTTTAAATAGCAGGTGTCTCTTCTTATAACTTTAAATTTAGGAATACTTATAATAGTAAAATCTTTATTAGTTTCTACTCCATTAGGTAAAGCGCCTGTATTTATAATTGCAACTTTATAACCTTTATTTTTAATAGTCTTAACATCTGAACTGTCGGGTAGTCTTGCGTATCCAATATAATTTGTTTCAAACATAAAGTTAATGTTTGTAGGAAAATCGCAATTAAAAAACACAAGATTTGTGTCTTTTATAAATTTATTAACGTAATCGCAAATTTCTATAAGCTCTTTTTCTCTTTGAATGTATTTTATGTTTCTCTCAGAGAGTTTCCAAGTTGTATGATTATCTTGTATAGCTTCTATATTAAAGCTAGTGAAACTAAAGACTAGAGCAAGAATTACGAGTATGGTTTTACTAATCTTCTTAGATAACGAATTTGAAAAAGTAAATAAATCATGAGCAATTGCGCCAAAACCTAAAAATATAATAAATGATACAACTAATGTAAACCCATGTAGTTTAGTGGTTGCATAGGTAAAAAAACTATACACAAATACTAATGATATTATAAAGGCATAATAAATATTATTACGAACTACGTATTTATACAGTAATACAATTCCGAGTAAGCAAAATAGAGGCGATAGATAACCATACTGAGTAGATAAACCGTCAAAATAAAAAAAGTTAGTTCCTCCATGCCCTTCAACCACTTCGTTGATATGCTTACTATTGTAAGCGTATTCAAATCTAGATTCTTGCGGAAATCTTAGTAGAATATATATTTGCCATGGTAGCGAAATACAAATGGCAATAAATAAACTTTTAAGTAAATCATAAAAATGATTTAGCCTTATTTTGCCTTTGTTTTCAAATATAATATAAGCTCCCCAACATAAAAATACCAATAAGCCTACTAACCATTTATTAAGTATTGCTAAGCCAGAAAACAAACCTATTAAGAAAATATTTTTTAATGTTTTATGATGAATATATCTTGTTAATGCCCATATAGAAGCAAAAATTAGATTAATAAAAACAACATCGTTATGGTCTGTAGCTATTGCTCCAGATAATTGTTCGTTCATGTAATTATTTAAACAATAAAACAATGCAGCATAAAATCCAATTCTTGAGTTGGCAATATTTTTTCCAATGCCATAAATAAAAAAAACACCAGCTACAGCATAAACTAAACTAGGAAATCGTACCGCAAAATATGAATTTCCAAATATCTTGATGCTTAATGCTATTTGCCACAAAAACCAAGGCTGTTTATGTAACCAAATGGAAGAGTCCCACCAGTTTTTATAATCATGTTCAAAAAAAGGATCTTTATATAACAAAGGTTTTAATGGGTTGTCGGCTAAATGTTTTGCTACTAAACCATGAAATGATTCGTCCCACAACATTAAATAAGGAGTGAGTAAGATCATAAAAAGTTTTATCCCTAAAGCGCCAGTTAATAGTAGAAACAGAGATTTGTTATTATCGTAAATCTCAAAATGAACGATAGAAATAGCAATAAATAGAAATGATACCGCTAAAATAACTTGTAGATATATTGCAAAATATGAATCGAACATTTTAAAGCGTTACTTTCTAGTTTAAATTTTAAATAGAAAGTTAACATAAGTATAATTTATTGTACGGCTTTTATTTTATAAAAAGATAATTTTATATCATCACAATCTAAAGTCGATTTACCATCTGGGTTAAAAGAATATGACTTAATAATTAAACCATTTCTATTTATAATGTTAGCTGGGAAAGTAACACTATCTACAACTTGAATCCATTTATTGGTTTCAGCAATATGACTTCTGAAATCAATTTTTTCCCACTTTAAGACATGTCCATTGCCATCTTCTAACGACAATGCAAATTCTTTATTGTGCGATAAATCGCCTACCCTCACCCATCCTTCAAATTTTACTTTTGCATCGGCTTGCAATAAACTATCATGCACATTAAAAATAAATCCACTTCCATAAATGTTAGAACTATCAGCTCTTGAGAAGAAATTACCCGAATGAGCATCTCCCTTAACTTCAACTTTTATAGTGGTATCTTCAAAATCGGTAAAGTGCGTATAAACTAATGTACTTTTTTCTTCGGTTTTGCTTTCATTGTTTGAGCAAGACACCGCTATTATTATAGATAGAACGCCTAAAAATTTATATACTAATTTCCCTTTCACAATTACTAATTTATTTTTTCCTTACGGTTACTTGTTCTATTCGTTTTTCGTATTTCTCTCCTTTAAAAATACGGTGTACATAAATACCAGGTGTGTGAATTTGGTTAGGATCTAATTCGCCAACCTCTACTAGTTCTTCCACTTCGGCAATTGTAATTTTTCCGGCCATCGCAATCATTGGATTAAAGTTACGAGCAGTGTATCTAAATACTAAATTACCTGCTGTATCACCTTTCCATGCTTTTACAATCGCAAAGTCGGCTTCAAATGCCTTTTCTTCAAGGTACTCTTTAGTTTGTCCGTTATAGGTAAAAGTACGCACAGGTTTACCAATGGCAACTTCAGTACCTACGCCTGCAGGCGTATATATAACAGGCATTCCATAGCCTGCAGCTAAACAACGAGTAGCTAATGTTCCTTGAGGGATTAATTCAACTTCAAGTTCCCCACTTAACATCTGGCGTTCAAATTCGGCATTTTCACCAACGTAAGATGCTACCATTTTTTTAATTTGTTTGTTTTGTAACAACAAGCCTAAACCAAAATCGTCAACACCAGCATTATTACTAATACAAGTTAAACCTTTAATTCCTTTTTTTACTAGCGCAGCAATACAGTTCTCTGGGATGCCACATAAACCAAAACCACCTACTAATAATGTGGCGTTGTCTTTAATGTCTTTTGTTGCCTCTTCGGCATTTTTTACTACTCTGTTAATCATAACTTCTATTTTAATTTTACTTCAATTAATTCTCAAAATCAAAATCCTGAATTGGATTTTCTTTCTCGGTCTCTGCATCGTATTTAGAACAATCCAGTTCAATATTACCCATATTTTGGGGTTTTTCAAAACCATTTTTACTAACCTTTAAACTTGGGTCGGCATACACTTTTTGAAAAAACTTAGCCCAGATTGGAAGCGCCATGCTCGCACCTTGCCCTTCGTTAGTTGAGTTAAAATGAATACTTCTATCCTCTCCACCTGTCCAACAGCCTGCAGCTAAATCAGGCGTTAAACCCATAAACCAACCATCTGCATTGTTTTGTGTAGTACCTGTTTTACCCGCAATCTCGTTTTTTAAACCATATCTAAATCTTAAGCGAGCACCAGTACCATAATCAACAACGCCACGCATTAATTGTATCATCACGTAAGCTCTCTCTTCACTAAACACCTCATCACTATTTGGAAAAAACTCCTCAAGTACTTTTCCATTCTTATCTTCAATTCTAGTTACAAAAGTGGGTTCAATGTGCGTGCCTTTGTTAGCAAAAGTAGCATTGGCTGCTACCATTTCAAATACCGAGATATCAGGTGTTCCAAGGGCAATAGATGGAACAGATTCAATGGGTGATGTAATTCCCAAACGGCGCACTAATTTAATGACTGCTTCAGGTCCAAATTGCTTCATTACCCAAGCAGTTACATAATTTATAGAGCCTGCTAATGCATAACGCAAGGTTACCATTTTTCCCGTTCCTTTAGCACCATCCGAATTTTCTGGACACCAAGCAGGTTGCCCAGGTATTTCAATACAAGTTTTTACATTGGGTACTTGATAGCATGGCGAATAACCTTCCTGTATAGCTAAAGCATATACAAATGGTTTAAAAGTAGAACCTACCTGACGACGTCCAACTTTTACATGATCAAACTTAAAATGCTTGTGATTAACGCCACCTACCCAAGCTTTCACATAACCCGTAGATGGTTCAATGGCTACAAAACCTGTATGTAAAAAACTCTTATAATATCGAATACTATCCCATGGCGACATAATGGTATCTATCTCACCTCTGAGGCTATATACCGTCATCTCTACAGGTTTTTTAAACTCCTCCATTATTTGTTCGCTCGATAAGCCCATATTTTTAAGTGAACGATATCTATCACTTCGTTTCATGGAGCTAATCATAATATTTTGAATTTGCTCTTTATTTACATTCCAAGCAAAAGGTGCATTTCTTTTTGTTTTACATTCTTTATTAAATTGTTTTTGTAAATCAGTCATGTGTTCAGCAACAGCTTCTTCGGCATATTGCTGCATACGCATATCAATGGTTGTAAAAATTCGCAACCCATCTTTATAAATATTGTATGGCTTATTTGTTTCAGGATTAATATGATTTTTACACCATTCGCGCAAATAATTCTCGCGCAAATACTCTCTAAAATAAGGTGCAGGGCCATCATTGTGGTCTTCAGGGTGATATGATAAACCAAGAGGTAAATTCTTTAAACTATCATATTTTTGTTCAGATAAATAGCCATACTTTACCATCTGGTTCATAACCACATTGCGTCTTTGTTTGGTAGCATCAGGTCGTTTAATTGGATCGAATAAAGAAGGATTTTTAGCCATACCAATAAGCATGGCGGCTTGCTGAATTTCTAAACTATCTTGAGAACGATTAAAATAAATTTGAGCAGCCGACTTAACTCCTACGGCTAAGTGTAAAAAATCAAACTTATTAAGATACATGGCTAAAATTTCATCTTTCGTGTAATTGCGTTCGAGTCGAGCTGCAATAACCCATTCCTTTAATTTCCTTATTACTGTTTCAAATTTGGTTAGTTTCTCACGCGGAAACATCATTTTAGCTAATTGCTGTGATAATGTACTACCACCACCACTACTTGAACTTCCAGTTAATGCACCAAATACAGCTCTACCAAGCGCTTTTAAGTCAACACCGCTATGCTCTTTAAAACGGGCATCTTCGGTAGCAATCAGGGCTTCTACTAAGTTAGAATCTAATTCATAGTATTTTACATTTACCCTATTTTCAGCATAATATTTACCTAAAATTTTCATATCGCTACTATACACCACTGTTGCTAAATTGCTTTTAGGGTTTTGAAGCTCTGCCACACTCGGTAAATCAAAAAATATCTCGAAAGAAATTAAAGAAATAATGGAAAGAATTAATAAAAATGGCGACCAAACTAATAACCAAGTAAGTGCTATGAATTTTGAGTTTTTATTAGATGCCATATACAATAAATGTTTTGCAAAGTTATATTAAATGCTCAATTATCTAAACTATATTTAAAATTTAGTAGTGGTTTAAATTGATATTTTAAAATAGGTATCTCAAAAAAACCTCTAAATAATTTAGGAATCCAATATTACCCTGAATTTTTTAAGATGTTAAACTTCAAAATTTCGACAAAATAACATTGTAAATATAAAAAAAAGGACTATTTTTGGTTGAAAATAAGATACCTGGTATGTAAGAATAAAGTACATATCTGTTATTTTTTTATTATAAAAACTAACTATGAAAAAAAATCTACTCATTATTTTAACAGCGTTTGCTAGTATTGCAGCATTAGCTCAAAACAGACCAGTTGAAACAAAGAAAGACCCTAACGTGTTTGATGAAGCAGCAGCAAGAGCACAAGCTAAGGCTAAAAATCTTAAATCAACCGAAATTGAAGGTTATGTAAATTATTTAAGAAACGATTTCTCTTCTAAAAAAGCGTTAGCTAAAGAAACTCATCATCATACGCCTTACGAACCTGCTGGAACATTAGGTGTTCAAGAAACGGTTATTTATCTTGAACCTGGAAAGCCCATGAGCGTGGGATGCCCAAATATGGGATTTGAACAATTTAACTTTACTGGTTGGACTGGTGGAATTGGAACTGTTTCTACAGGACCAATAGGTGGAAATCCTAACTATACACCAACAGGCGCAACAATTATCAATACAGCTGGTAATAACGTATCCCAAGCAAACACCATTAATTATCATACAATTTTATCGTTGCCTCCTGTTGATCCGAATTACTTAACTATTAATGGTTATGATTCGGCTGCTTGTAGAGCAGTAGGTACACAAACCATTTCAGATATTCCGTTTGTATCTCCTTTTAGTTTCGATCCAGTATCAGTGCGTATGAATGGAACAAACTCTAACTACAGAGCTTGTCGTTTAAAATATATTACCACTGTTTCTCCAACTAATCTACGTTTATCTTTTAGTTATGCGGTAGTATTACAAAACCCGAGTGGTCACGCTACAGAAGAGTCTCCGTACTTTAAAGTGGAAGTAAAGAACGAAGCTACTGGCGTTATCTTACCTGGTTGTACATCATACACATTCAATCCAAAATCGAGTTTACCTTCTGATTCCTTAAAATTGTCTGTAATCGGCAATAGTTTTGACCCTACCTATTATAGAAAATGGCAATACTACTCGGTAGATTTATCTTCATTACCTGCAGGAACAAACGTATCCATAAACTTTGAAGTAGGTGGTTGTACCTTAGGCGGACACTGGGGTTATGCTTATGTGGATGCAGAATGTGGAGGTATAGGTACACCTTATGCCAACATGTGTTCGGGATCTAACTTTGCTACCTTAATTGCCCCTACTGGCTTTAATAATTACCAATGGTATGGTCCAGGTGGTATTATTGCTGGAGCAACTAATGATACGCTAATTCAATCGCCTGCAACCCCAGGAGATACTTATACAGTTACAATGGTATCACCTGGCGGATGTGCTTTATCGCAAACAGTTTCCATAGGGTTTACAACTGTAAACATTATTAATTTAAACTCAACAAGTTCATGTCCTGGTGGAAATTCAGGAACTGCCTCTGTTCAAGCAAATGGTAGTAATGGAATTTATACATATACATGGACAAATACCTCAACTGGACAGGTTGTATCAAACAACCAAACAGCAACAGGCTTAGCACCTGGCAATTATAGCGTTGTAGTTGCATCTACCACCTGTGGTCAAGCCTCTGCAAACCTATCCGTGGGTGTTTCACCACCATTCTTTCAAGCTATGTCTAAAGCATTGTGTGGAAACTCCACCATTATTGCTTTAGCTGGTGGCTCCAATTATCAATGGTATTTTAATAATACTCCAGTTGCCGCCCCTCTTGGTACTAATGATACGATGTATATTAATAATGCAACTAACGGAGATATTTTTACTGTAGTGTATAATAATGCCCAAGGTTGTAGAGACTCTATAAAATATACACTAAATCAAATTACTGGTGGAAGTGCTTATTTTTCTAACACTACAAATGTTTGTCCTAATAATACAAATGGATCAACAGTATTAAACTTAAATACACCGTTTGCAGCTCCATATAGTTATTATGTTACTGGACCTACTTCTTCTAATGTAGTGTTAAATACAAGTTCAAGTGCAACCACTCAAACCTTGTCGCCACTAGCACCAGGTACATATACAGCGGTTATTAATGATGGTACTTGTATTTATAATTATACAGTAGCTATTGGAGTTATTCAAACAAACTTTACAATTACACCAACTAATACTGTATTATGTTTTCCAGAAGAAACTACATTTAACTTAAGTTTTGGTGATGTAGCTCCTAGCACTTGTGGGTTATCCGCTACGGGAGGATGTTCAACTCCTAATGTAGTACAAATTGGAAATGGTACAACTGTAAACTCAACCACATCATATCCTGCTATATATGGTAACTTTTATAGAAACACAAGACACCAATTGTTATTTAGAGCAAGTGAGCTAATTGCTGCTGGTGTACAGGCTGGTAAACTATCAAGCATCTCATTTTTTGTAACAACAATTAATGGTGCAACTGCTTATCCAAACTTTACTATTAAAATGAAGTGTACTACTGTAAATGATTTACCTCCTGGTTCTGCTTTTGATAATACAGGTCTAGTACAAGTGTATAATGTGGCTACAGCAAATATAACTACAGGTTGGAATACCTACAACTTCCCTAATGCTTATGAATGGGATGGCGTTTCTAACTTATTAGTAGATGTTTGTAATGCTCAAACAGCCTCTTGGACAAACAACTCTTCATCTCCTTATACAATAACACCTTTCAACTCAGTAAGATGGTTTAATAGTGATGGAACAGTTGCGTGTGGAAATTCAACATCTTCTGGATATACGCCTAACACTACTTACCGTCCTAATGTACAATTTGGCAATTGTGGAGCTTCTGCGCCTTCTGCATATACTGTTGCGGTATCTTCCAATGGAACAATAACTGTTAATTATGCAAACGATTCATTAAAGGTATCGCCAACATTTACTACACCTCCTGCTAACGGACAAGTGGTTTATACTTTCTCAGTTACAAATCCAGTAGGTGGATGTGTAGAAACTAAAACAATTGCGGTGTTATATCCACCTTTAACCACAAGCATTACAACTGCTATTACAAATAGTGTAATTTGTGAAGGTGACACTACATCTTTATTAGCTTATGGAGCTTACAATTATAATTGGTCTTACTTTCAAGGTGGTGGGTTAACGCCTATTGCCACATCTTCTACTATTAATGTTACACCTCCATCGGTGGGATTAAACACCTATGTGGTTACAGGAAACGCGCCGTGTCCTTCGGCAACACCAGATACAAAAACAGTAACCGTAAATGTAATTCCAAAAGCTAATTTAATTGCTACTCCAATGAATAACGTGGTGAAGTGTTTAAACCAACCATTCATTTTAAATGTAGGAGTTGGCTCATCTACCTCTGGTAATGCAGGTACTCCTTATTCATATTCTTGGACTGAACAGCCTTCAAACACACCAGCTCCAGGAGCTACTAACTCATCAACATACTCTGCTAATTCTAATAATACAACTACTTATCAAGTTGCTATTACTGGTTCTTGTGCCATTGGCACTACCGCAACTGTAACTGTAAGTAACTTTGTGAATGACCTAGGTGTTTCAATTATTGATTCAGCAGCTATTTGCCCTCGTAGTGATTTTGAGTTAAATGCTATATCTAATGGAGGACGTCCAAATTATAATTATAATTGGACAATGGCTCCTTCATTAAGTAGTATTAGTAACACTAATCATTTATCAATGAACTCTCCTGAAACAGAAGGTACTTATACTATCATGGTAACTTCTACGGACAGTTGTGGTTATGTAGCATCTGACATTCAATTAATCACTGTTTTACCTCCATGTGAGATTGTGATACCAAATGTTATTACGCCAAATGGTGATGGAGTAAATGAGTACTTCAAAATCAAAAACTTAGAATACCACCCTAACACTTCATTAATAATTTACGATAGATGGGGTAAAAAAGTGTATGAAAGTAATAACTACGACAATATGTGGAAAGCAGAAGGTAAAAATGATGGCACTTTCTTCTATATCCTAGATGTACCTGATGATAAAAAATATACTGGTCATATCACGGTTTTTAGTAAACCATAAACATACCAGTATGAAAAAGTTTTGTAAAAAGAAGTGTTTAGCTAAACACTTCTTTTTATTTTTACGTATAATATAGCATGAGATGCTTTTGGTTCATAGTTCTATTTCAACTTACTTTTTATAAAGTAACATTATCTCAGTTACAACATTCAACAAAATTACCAAATACCTTTAATGAACAAGCTGCCAAGCAACAGGCAATAAATAAAGGGTTAAAGGGATCTGAAGTTGCAGGCTATCTAAATTATTTAAAAGCTGATTTTTCGAGTAAACGACATCAAAAAGTTTTTAAAAAGCAATCTAATCATCAGCCATATAGTACAGAGGCTAATACCATAATTCTAGAACCAAATTCTCCAATGAGTATTAGTTGTCCAAATATGGGGTTTGAACAGTTTAATTTTAATGGTTGGACTGGTAGTACTGGAAGTGTTACAGCAGGAAGTACCTACCCCAACTATAATCAAATTTCTACTGGGACATACAATTCAGCAGGAGATAATGTTTCGTTGTTAAATACCTTAAATTACCACACAATTATGTCGGTAGCAGCCAGTAATCCACAATACCCAAGCTGTGTTGGTTACGATTCACTAGCTTGTAAGGTAGTAGGAACACAAACAGTATCTCAAATCCCTGTGGTAAGCCCTTTTAGTTTTGATCAAGTATCCGTAAGGATGAATGGCGCTCTGGCAAATGGTAGAGCTTGTAAATTAAAATACATTACAACATCAAGTGTAAATAATAAACGACTCTCTTATAGTTTCGCTTTGGTTTTTCAAGATCCAAATAACACCATCCCGGCACATACAGCTGGTGAATCCCCCTATTTTAAAGTAACCATCAAAAATGAAAATACAGGCATAGAATTACCTGGATGCACTTCATACTCTCTAAATACATTAACTGCACAGCCTTATGATTCATTAGAAACTTCAGTAGTATTTACTGGAGATCCCGTGAAATTCAGAAAATGGTATTATTATACAGTAGATTTATCTTCCTTGCCAGGAGGAACACCAGTTTCATTAAATTTTGAATTAGGTGGTTGTACCGAAGGAGGGCATTTTTGTTACGCGTATGTAGATGCTGAATGTGGTGGCTTGGCTACTCCTTATGCCAATATGTGTTCAGGAACAACCTTTGCTACATTAGTAGCACCTCCTGGGTTTAGTACTTATCAATGGTTTGATGCTTTTGGTTCACCTATCAGTGGCGCAACAAATGATACGCTTATTGAATCTACAGTGCCCGGAACTGTTTACTCGGTAGCTATGACACTTCCTAACGGTTGTGTTATTACCAAAACAGTTACTGTAACGCTTACAACCGTTAATATTATTAACTTAAACAGTACTAGTTCATGTGCCGGAGGAAACTCAGGCTCGGCAACCGTTATAGCTAATGGCAGTAATAATAATTATAACTACACTTGGGTAAATGTAGGAACAACTCAAACTGTATCCACAAGCCAAACCGCTACCAACTTACCTGCAGGTAATTATAGCGTGGTGGTTTCATCGCCTGGATGTGGCCAAGCATCATCTAACTTTAATATAGCTTTTTCTCCTCCTTATTATTACAGTGAAATAAAAAGTTTTTGTGGAAATGCTACATTTATTGATAAGTCAGGAGGTAGTAATTATCAATGGTACCAAGGTTCAAGCATGTTACCTGCTCCTATAGGGAATAATGATACTTTATTTCTTGGCGATGCACAAAGTGGAGAAATTTATACCTTAGTTTATAAAAATACACAAGGTTGCAAAGATTCTATTAGCTACGTGTTAAATAGATTACCAAGTGGTACATTAGATTTTTATGCCTTATCAAATAGTTGTTTTGGCGATAGTAGTGGTTCTGCGAATATACAATTTAATAGCACCTATTCAGCTCCTTATCAATATCAAATTATAGGACCTAGCAGTTCAGATGTTATTTATAATAATTCGGGGAGTAATACAACAATTTCGCTTAACAACTTACCTGTTGGCACATATACAACTTATGCTAATGATGGAACTTGTTACTATCAAAAAACTATTACTATTAACCCCATTCTCTCAAACTACACGCTTACACCACAAACCTATACGCTTATTTGTTTTCCAGACGAAGTTACTGTGGGTGTTAATATAGGAGAAGAAATTCCAACAAGCTGTGCTTTAAGCAACATACCATGTTACTCCTTACCAAAACAACTATTTACAACTGGTA
Source organism: Bacteroidia bacterium (assembly GCA_020846025.1). Taxonomy (GTDB): domain Bacteria; phylum Bacteroidota; class Bacteroidia; order B-17B0; family Aurantibacillaceae; genus UBA4416. Next base: position 17,926 of record JADLER010000026.1, read on the forward strand.
CATTTGCTCAAAACACAGCTACCACTTACCCAACGCCTTATGGAAATTGGTACACTAACGGAAGAAGTCAATACCTTATTCAAAAAACAGACTTAAATAGTGCTGGAATTTTTGCAGGTAAATTAAACAGTATAGCATTTAATGTTGTGGCCATGAATAATAGCGTGAGAAAATATACTAATTTCTCGATTCAAATTGGCTGTACAAATCTGAATACGTTGCCAAATGTAGGGAGCGGGAATCAACCTTTTATTGGCGGTTTAGTAAGTGTGTATTCTCACTCCAATCAACCAGTTTCCGAAGGTTGGCAAACTTATGATTTTACTCAAAGCTACAACTGGGACGGTTTATCAAACATTATTGTGGAAGTTTGCTTCTCATTCCCTAATGTATCAGGCACAGGTAACTACTCAGAAAATATCTCTGTAGAGTTAAAACCAACTTCTTATATTGCTAACATGTACCATGTAGAAGATGCAAACCCTGTATGTGGAAATAACCAACCAGCTGACAATGCCATAGGATCAATGATGCCAGGAGGCTCTAATATGTTGCCGAATATGCGATTTGGATATTGTACCGTTCAGAATCCAGATGATTATACAGTTACTATCTCGCCTAACGGTACTATTACTGCTAATTATAATAACGATTCTATTACTATTGCACCGAACTTTGTAACTCCAACAGGAACTGTCATATATACCGTCTCAGTTGCTAATCCAGATGGTGGATGTATAACTACCCAAACTATTACAGCATTTTATCCTCCTCTCAATACTACGGTTACAGCAAGTCCAACCAATACTACTATTTGCCAATTTGATTCATTGATAATGACGGCAAATGGTGCTATTAATTATAATTGGTATGCTAATGGTTCAAGCAGCTCTATCTCAACCACATCCATACTTGCAACAATTCCTCCAAATGTTGGCACAAATACTTACGTAGTAACAGGCGATTTTCCTTGCCCTAACAGCGTATCAGACACTAAAACTATTACAGTAAATGTTACACCTAAAGCTACTTTAGTTAACAATATACCAAGTACCATTACTAAATGTTTAAATAAGGACTATGTTTTAATATCAAATGTAACATCAAGCACTACTGGGAATAACGGAGCGCCATATACTTATACTTGGACGACACTTCCTAGCGGAACTTTGGCACCAGGCGTAAACTCAACTTCGAGTTATACTGTTTCAAGCAACTCTACGAACACATTTGTGGTTACAGTGGATGGACAGTGTGCTTATCAAACAAGTGATACCATCGAGGTAAAGAATTTTGTTGACGACCTTTCTATTTCTATTTCAAACTCATTAACCGTATGTGCAAATGCTATTTTTAATATGAACTCAACTACAATGGGAGGCCGACCTGCATACAACTATACTTGGACTTTAAATTCTGCAAACGTAGCTAGTACGCCATCGTTAAGTACGCAAAGTCCTGCCTTTGGAGGAAATTACAATATTCAAGTTACTGTAATGGATAGTTGTGGTTATCAAAGAAACGCCACACAACAAATTTATGTATTACCAAACACTTTAAATGTTACCATTACAGATTCTGTTTCTTTGTGTGGTAAAACGCCATTTACTTTACACTCAACATCATCTGGTGGATATCCAGCTTATGCCTTTAATTGGTATTTATTACCTAATAGCACCAGTATTTCAACCACTGATTCGTTGCAATACATTACACCAGAAGACGAAGGGCAATACCAAATTAAAATTGTAAAACGAGATAGCTGTAATAACGAAGCATCGGATATAAAAATTCTAAATGTATTGCCACCTTGCATGGTTGAGATACCAAACGTTATTACTCCCAATGGCGACTTTGTAAATGATTACTTTAAAATTAAAAATAGTTCATACCACCCCAATATACATCTCACCATTTTTGATAGATGGGGGAAACAAATTTATGAGTCATCTGATTATCAAAATGATTGGAAAGCAGAAGGTTTGAACGATGGAACTTATTTTTATACCATTGATGTGCCTGATGACAAAAAATATTCAGGGTTTATTACTGTATTCCGAGATTAATCTAATTTATTTTATCGTAAAAGAACCCATTTTCTTTTAGTATATTTACAATATGTTTACAGGAATTGTAGAAGCACTAGCTAAAGTAGAGCGTATAGAACACGATGGGAGTAATATTCATTTTACATTTAGTTGTCCTTTTACTCATGAATTAAAAATCGATCAAAGCATTGCTCATAATGGTGTATGTTTAACTGTAATACGAATAGATAACAACCAATATACAATTACAGCTATAGAAGAAACACTTAAAAAGACAAACTTAAAAGATTTACAAGTAGGAAATTACGTTAACATAGAACGTTGTATGCCCGCTTATGGAAGATTTGATGGGCATATAGTGCAGGGTCATGTTGATCAAACTGGAAAAATCATTTCAATTATAGAAAAATCAGGAAGCTGGGAATTTACAATACAGTACGACTCGTCTCTAGGAAATATAACTGTTGAGAAGGGCAGTATCACTATAAATGGCACTAGCTTAACTGTTGTAAATTCAAGAGAGAGTACTTTTTCTGTATGCATAATTCCATACACTTTCGAAAACACCATATTTAAATACATAAAAGTAGAAGATATTGTAAACTTAGAGTTTGATATTATCGGAAAGTACATAGCAAAGATGCTAACTAAAAAACCTTAATTAATCAATCGGACTTTTTTATCCTTTTATATAAAATCATATTATCTACTTATTCATATTTGTATATTTGTAAAATTATAACCCATTAGGAATTGGAACAAAAAAAAATAGATTTCTTAATTATTGGAAGTGGCATAGCTGGTCTAAGTTACGCCTTAAAGGTTGCTGAATATGGAACGGTATATATTGTTACTAAAAGCAACGAAGACGAATCAAATACAAAATATGCACAAGGTGGTATAGCTGCAGTATGGCATGATGGTGACAGTGTTGAAAAACATATACAAGACACATTAATAGCTGGAGCAGGCCTATGCGATGAGGAAACTGTAAAAATAGTAGTTACCGAAGGAACAGAACGAGTAAAAGAATTAATAGCACTTGGAGCTACCTTTGATAAAAATAAAGATGGCAATTATGATTTAGCAAAAGAAGGAGGGCATTCTGAACATCGGATATTACATTACAAAGACATTACAGGTTATGAGATTGAGAGGGCATTAATTAATCAAATTCGAAAACATAAAAATATAACCGTATTAGATCATCATTATGTTATTGATATAATTACGCAACATCACTTAGGTGAAGTGATTACCTCGCACTCAGAGCACGTAAAATGTTTTGGCGCATACATCCTAAACATAAAAACTCAGAAGATAGAAACTATCTTATCTAAAATAACCGTTATGGCTAGTGGTGGGGCAGGTCACGTATATGCCACTACTACAAACCCAACGATTGCTACTGGCGATGGTATCGCAATGGTATATAGAGCAAAAGGACGAGTAAAAGATATGGAATTTGTGCAATTTCATCCAACCTCATTATATAATCCTGGAGAGCATCCTAGTTTTTTGATTACAGAGGCAATTCGTGGTTTTGGAGCAGTATTAAAAACAATAGATGGGAAAGAATTTATGCACAAATACGATGATCGTTTGTCATTAGCACCACGCGACATTGTGGCTCGTGCCATAGATAATGAAATGAAGACACGTGGAGATGATTTTGTATTTTTAGATTGTAGGCATCTAGACCGAAAAGCATTTATTGAACATTTCCCTAATATATATGAGAAGTGTATGAAAATTGGAATTGACCCCTTTGTAAAGATGATACCGGTAGTTCCTGCTGCACATTACTTATGTGGTGGAATCATGGTAGATAAGCAAGCTCGATCGAGTATCAAAAATTTATATGCAATTGGTGAGTGTTCTTGTACAGGATTACATGGTGCAAATCGTCTAGCTAGCAACTCTTTATTAGAAGCAGTTGTATTTGCTCATAGAGCAGCTCAAACATCAATAGAAGAGATAAAAGGTATAACACATCAAGAGCATATTCCGAATTGGGATGCAGATGGAACAGAACATGCTGAAGAGATGATTTTAATTACACAATCACAAAAAGAAGTACAACAAATTATGAGCAACTATGTGGGTATAGTTCGTTCAGAACTACGATTAAAAAGAGCCTTTGACAGATTAGAGATTCTATATAAAGAGAACGAGAGTTTATACGATAAGACAACCGTAACACAAAAGTTAGGAGAATTACGAAACCTCATCTGTATCGGATATTTAATAATAAAACATGCTATCAGACGTAAGGAATCTGTTGGATTACATTACATGGCTGAATACAAAAAAACAGAATTAAAAAAAGCGACAATATAACGTCGCTTTTTTTTAAGATTATTATCTTAATCTCTTCGTCCAAATAAACGCAATAAAGCCAAGAATAAATTTATAAAATCAAGGTACAAGGTTAAAGCCCCCATAACGCCTATTTTCTTCGCATCTGTCGATCCATCGTTATGCGCCGCCATTTCTTTAATTTTTTGAACATCATAAGCTGTTAAACCAGTAAAAACTATCACACTAATGATACTTATAATATAACTCATAGAATCGCTACGCATAAACATATTAATAAGTGATGCGATTACAACACCTATCAACCCAATCATTAATAAGGAACCAAACTTTGTTAGATCGGTTTTAGTAGTATAACCTGCTATCGCCATTACTCCAAATAGTGCACAAGTACTTGCAAATACAGTTACTATCGATCCTAAACTATACACATAAAATAACACACTAAAACCTATCCCGTTTAAAATAGCGTATAAGAAAAACACAGATATAAGTGCGGGGAAAGAAAGTTTATTAAACGCAAAACTCATTAATAAAACTAATCCAATTGGTGCCAACATACATATCCAACCAAAAATAGATACGGTTTGACGACCAGTAACTTCATCAACTCTAAAAATATACTGGCTAAGTTCGGGAACAAAGGCAAACAACATTGAAAACGCTGTGGTAATACCCAATGCAACAAACATCCATGTAAAAACTGAGGCAAATAACGAACGCTCATTTACAATTGTTGCGCCTTCAATATTGTTTAAATCTGTGTTTCTGAATTGAAAATTTTCCATTGTTTAACTTTAAATTATGAGTACAAATATACAACATAAATACTATTAAAAACAGGGTGAAATTGCTAATTTAACTTAAAAGCTATAGCTAAGCTCCATACAATAATAGAATGTACGTTCGTGTGGTTTTTTAGAATTTGTGCCATAAGTCCGTTCTAAGATAAAATACGGATTAAGATCTAATTGTTGCGTTAATTGATAGTTGTACCCGATATACACTCTGTTTCTTCCAAAGTAATAGCGTTCATTCTTTCCAAACAACTGAAACAATCCCTCATCCTCTATATATGCTGTTCCACGACGAGTATGCTTGAATTTTAAAGTCAATTTATCTCGCAATACTGTTGTAGATTTTTCCTCAAGAAAATCACTAGGAATGAGTGTATTATTAGAGATTTGATAGGTTAAGCGATTTGACAAGGTAAATCGAGAAGTTAAATTTAATTTATAAGTAAGAGAGAAAGCATAACGATAAGACGGAGAAAAACCTTGAATAAATCTTTTTTGTTTTTGCATATAATAAAACTTAGCACCCGCTTCAAGATTTTTATGTAATTTATATGACACTTCACCCCTTAAGTATATTCTATTTAATAAAGTAAGATTCTCAACCTGCCTTGTCATAAACTTAGCTTTTAAGGTAAGTTGATTATTAATCTTCTTCTCTACTCCTAATCCCAATCTACATCCAGCATCATTAATTACCTCTTGAGCCTTTGCAGAAAAGACGAAAAAGATAAGATATAGGATAAAATATGTAGATTTAATCTGCATTACTATTCGTAGAAATAAATTTTAATTTGGGCTGCATCTCTCAAGAAATCAATCTTATGAATAGAATATCTATGCACATTAAATCCAGTTCTTAATTTTAAATCAGCCAATAGTTCTTCGCTTCTACCCGCCCTTATTAACTCAATGTTTTCATACAATATAGTTTTTACATTTTCTCTTTTAAGAAAAATTTTACTCTCTAATAAATAAGTAATTAATAATACAGAGGCATTAATTGCAATTAGGAAAAGATGCTCAATGCTGTCAGGAGTGTCTTTAACTTTAGTAACTGCAGAAATTAGTCCAATAGCTATTACTAAGAATAAATAGGTCATATCCTTAATAGCTATTTCTTCTGTTTTATACCTCAACATACTAAACACAGCAAACAAACCAAACGCAGCCCCCATAGATAAATCCACGCGGTTTAGTAAAAAAGAAATTAAGAAAATAATTATATTAAAAATAAAATAAGTAAAGAAAAATTCACGATGCTTATAAATAGGAAAATATATAAATCGAATTAATACAAATACCGAGACTAAATCAATTGCTAACCTTGAGAATAATTTCAAAGATATTTTATTTAATTCTTCATACCCTGTAACTACAGGAACTACATCACTGGCTAATTGTAGTAAAGTCATAATCTTTTAATTTTTTAATGTTTAATATTTTACTTTTGAAATTATTTTTCTTAATGTTATTAAAAACGCTAG
>JADLER010000027.1 GCA_020846025.1 Bacteroidia bacterium
AACTCTGGCTATTTGTGCCAAAACTAAGTATTTAATAATTCTCCGGACCGTTTTATGATCACAGAGTTTATTTTCAATAAACAAATATTGGTATTCTGCTTCAGCGGGGAATTTTAATGATAATTCTAAGTGGTCATCAAGTAGCTCTAGTATGGTTGCAACAACTGCACCAACTAGTTCGGATGTTGCATTCTTTTTAGGTGCTGGCAACAATGGGAATTGTACTTTTACTGCGAATGTTAATGTTGCTGGAATAACTGTTAATGGTTATACTGGAACAATTTCTCAGGGAACCTATCGATTAGATGTGGGAGCCTCTAATGCAGTTTTTTCTTCGGGGATATTTACTGGTGGTTCCGGAAATATAGAAATTACAGGCACTTTCACATTGTCTGGAGGGACATTTACCTCCACATCTGGTACGCTTTATTTATACAACACAGTAACAAATACTTCGGGTACTTTTACTCATAATAATGGTACGGTAAGCTTCTCTTCTACTGCAAGCCAAACAATACCTGCTTGGAATTATTATAGTTTATTATCTGGTTCTACCGGTGCAAGAGTTTTAAATTCAACCGGCACCATTGGCATTGCCAATGTATTTACAAAAGGAACTAATTCATATACGATTTCTGGTTCTACAATAGATTATAATGGAACAGCGAGCCAAAATGTTGTAGCTTTTAATTACCATAATTTAACTTTTTCAAGTACCGGATCTAGAGTGCTTGCGTCATCAGGGACAATAGGGATATCAGGAACCTTTACAAAAGGGACAAATGCTACCACTATTACTGGTAGTACAATTGATTATAACGGGAATGGGCTTTCTCAAACAGTTACAGCATTTAATTACAATAATCTTACAATTAGTCAATATCGAGATATTAAAAGCGTTACGCTTGCTAATTCTGGAACGATTGGTATTGCAGGTGTTTTTTCTAATACTGCAACTTTCAGTTCAGGAGCATTTGTTGTTACAGGAAGTACTGTGAATTACAATGGAACTTCCTCTCAAACAATAATTGGTTTCAATTACAATAATCTAACAATTTCAGGAGCACGGACAACGAATAATGTCACACTTGCAAATGGTTCTACAATAAAAGTTTTATCAAGTTTTTCTCATACTGCAACATACACAACTGGTGCAATTGTAAATACCAACAATACTTTTGAATACAATGGCACAGGTGCGCAAACAATCCAAGCTTTTCCTTATTTTAATTTGACAATTTCAGGAAGCCGAAGCGGAAATATCACATTGGCCAATGCGGGTGTAATTTCAATTGCAAATACATTTACAAATACAGCCACTTTTACTTCTGGAAGTTTTGTAAACACCAATAGTACAGTTGAATATAATGGAACAGGAGCGCAGTCTGTGCTTGCTTTTAATTATAATAATTTAATAGTATCCGGTAACCGAACATCTAATAATGTAACATTCCCAAATGGAGGCACCGTTCGTATTGCAAAAACTTTCTCGATCTATGCTAGCTTTAGTACTGGAAGTTTTATTACGACCAATAATACTGTTGAATTTAATGGAACTTTACATCAAACAATTACTTCTTTCCCATATTTTAATTTGGTTAGTTCCTCCACAGGGACTCGAAGTTTTTCGACAACAGGAATAGTAAAAATAGCGGGGACCTTTACAAAAGGAACTAATAGCTATACGGATTATGGTGATGCAGGAGATGGCTTTGCGCCAATTTATGTTGGTACAAATACAAAATACTGGGTAGCTCCAATAAAGAATACAAATACTGTTTTTGTTTTAGGACCTTCTGGTTTTCTTCTTAAATCAACCGATGCAGGTTTAACTTGGACTCAAATTTCTGTTGGAACAACTAAAGATATGCGAAGAATAGAGTTTTATGATAATAATAATGGTTTGATCGTAGCTTCTAGTGGTTTAATTCTTAGAACTACTAATGGAGGTGATACTTGGACAAGCTATCAACAGTCTGAATCGGAAAATTTTAGCGGAATTTGTTATGTAAATAATAATTTGGTAATTGCAACTGGAGGGAATGCAAATGGTATTATTTATCGTAGTACAGATGGTGGAATAAATTGGACAAAAATTACAAATTTTACGCCATCTACCCCAAGGGCTTTGAATACTGCAAAATTTATTGATAATACTACAGGGTTTGCTGTTGGCCTTAATGAAACGTTGATAAAAACAACAGATGGAGGTTTGAGTTGGAGTTTGTTGACTAGTGGAACAGGAAATTATCATTTTACTGATTTGGAGATAACTGGAGATAAAACTATTTTTATTTCTAGTGGTCATTTTTTAAACTATGACTCTAGGATTTATAAATCAACAGACCTTGGTTTGACTTTAAATATTGTAAATACGAATTCAGTTTATCTTAGTTCTATAGATTTTATTGATAATTTGAATGGACTAGCGGTTGGCGGGAGCGTAGCTTTCAATACCGGTGTTATTTTTAAAACAAAAGATGCGGGACAAACTTGGACACAAATTAATTCAGGGTTAAGTAGATTTGGAACAATAAGATTTGCCAATGAATCAACCGGTTATATGTATAATCTATCCGGTGAAATTGTAAAGTATACTTGCTGTACAGAAGGAGGTACAGTTGAATATAATGGTACGGGAGCCCAAACAGTTGTTTCAAATAACTACCATAATTTGACGATATCAGGTGCAAGAACCACAAACTCTGTTACACTTGACAATAATGCCACCATTTCTGTTACTGGT
>JADLER010000028.1 GCA_020846025.1 Bacteroidia bacterium
AAGTAATTTATTAGCCTACACCGAAAAAAATAAAATTAAGCCTACACAAAAAATTATTGCAATGGGAGACTCAACAGGCAAAGAATTAGAAAAACTAAAAATAAAAAATTATATAAAGCCTAATAGTTTTGACGATTTAGGATTGGTACAAGCAGTACTTAGTGTTTAATGTATTCTGCCTTTTAGTATATCATCAACCACATTAGGATCTAATAATGTGGAGGTATCTCCTAAATTAGAAATTTCACCTTCGGCTACTTTTCTTAAAATCCTACGCATAATTTTACCACTTCGTGTTTTAGGTAAACCATTTACAATTTGAATTTTATCTGGTTTTGCAATTGGTCCAATTTCTTTATTTACAATTTCAATTATTTCTTTTTTTAATTGATCACTATTTTTATTATCATTAGTTGTAATACAATAAGCATATATCCCTTGTCCTTTAATTTCATGAGGGTAACCTGTTACTGCACTTTCAACAATATCTTCATGCATATTAATTGCGCTTTCTACCTCAGCTGTTCCTATTCTATGGCCACTAACATTAATTACATCATCTACCCTTCCTGTAATTCTGTAATTTCCATCTTTATCGCGCTTACAACCATCTCCTGTAAAGTATAACCCTTTATAAGTTGAAAAATAGGTTTGTTTACAACGCTCGTGGTCGCCATAAGTTGTTCTTATAATTCCGGGCCAAGGAAATTTTATACATAAATTACCTTCAATTGAATTTCCTGTAATTTCAACACCTTTATCATCAACTAAAATTGGTTGTATGCCAGGTAATGGGAGTGTTGCATAACCAGGTTTTGTTTTTGTAATTCCGGCCAAAGGAGAAATTAAAATGCCAGCTGTTTCGGTTTGCCACCATGTATCTACTATTGGACAATTATTTTTACCAATATTAGTATTATACCAATGCCATGCTTCCTCATTAATTGGTTCACCAACACTTCCTAATACTTTAAGTGAGCTTAATTTATAAGGTTTTACAAAATCTAATCCTGCGGCTTCTAAAGCTCTAATTGCAGTAGGCGCAGTATAAAAATGAGTTACGTTATGTTTATCAATAACTTGCCAAAATCTACTTGCATCAGGGTAAGTTGGTACACCTTCAAACAAAACAGTTGTAGCAGCATTTAATAATGGCGCGTAGGCAATATAACTGTGCCCTGTTATCCACCCTACATCAGCAGTACACCAATAAATATCATTTGGTGAATATTGAAAAACATTTGTAAAAGTATATGCTGTGTAAACCATATAACCACCGGTTGTATGTACAACTCCTTTAGGCTTACCTGTGCTGCCACTGGTATATAAAATAAATAAAGGGTGTTCAGAATCTACAAATACAGGTTCACAAATAGTAGGTTGGTTTTTAATTTCTTCTTCCCAATCTAAATCTCTATTATTTAACATTGTAACTTTAGTGTTAGTTCGTTTATAAACTAAAACATTTTTAACAGAATCACAATGAGTTAAAGCCTCATCAATAGTTTCCTTCATAGGGATAACTTTATTTCCTCTATACGCTCCATCTGTTGTTAAAATTATTTTACATTTAGCATCATTAATTCTGTCTTTTAAAGCATTAGAACTAAACCCTCCAAAAACAACAGAATGTATTGCGCCAATTCTTGCACAAGCCAACATAGCATAAACAGCTTGTGGAATCATAGGCATATAAATACAAACGGTATCCCCTTTATTAACGCCCATTTTTAGTAATACATTAGCAAGCCTACAAACTTCATCATGTAATTTTTGATAACTTATAATTTCGTTTTTTTCGTTAGGATTATTGGGTTCAAAAATAAATGCAGTTTTATTTGCGTATTGTGGTAAATGCCTATCAATACAGTTTTGAGTTATGTTTAATTGTCCGTTAATAAACCAATTTATTTTTGGCTCTTCAAAATTCCATTCTAATGTTTTAGTCCACTTTTTATGCCAAACAAATTCGTTGGCAATATAATCCCAAAATTTTTCTGGTTGCTCAACACTTAATTTATAGTGTTCTTTATACTCTTCAAATGAATTAATTTTTATCATGTATTTTTTTAGTTAAATATTTATTTGTTGGCATTAAGCTTTTTTGAATTCTGCTTGCATACACAATACTATCGTAAATTTCTTTTTGTTTATCTTCTAATAATTTTTTTTGTTTTAAAATTTCTAAATTTGCTTTTTGCTTTTGTTTAAAATTAATAAAACTTATAATTAATAAAATAATTAATAAAATAATTAATAAAACAGATGCTACAATTACAATTGTATTAATTTGTTTTTGTTTTTCTAGTTTTGTTTGAGCAATTAACTTTTCTTTTACTCGTAACTGATTTTGATTTTCTTTTTCAAACACTAACTCTTGTTTTGCAATCCCTCTTAATTGTAAGGTTTTTTGAAGTGATGTGTAAAAGTTAAAATATTGCTGATGATAATATAATGCGCTATCAAAAATGCCTTTACGTTCAAGCACTTTTGAAATTATTAAATTTAGTTTTAATAAATATTCCTTTTGATTTTGAATTTTGGCAATACTTAGCCCTTTTCTTCCATAATATAAGGCCGAATCCAATTCCTTTAAATTATAATAGGCATCGCAAATTACTTCATAATTACCTGTTAAACCTAACATTCTATTA